>NZ_JBHJMR010000016.1:0-61536 GCF_042310355.1 Wenzhouxiangella indolica
TCGTGGGACTTTGACTTTGAAAAGCGCTTTTTCGTATCTTTTTTCGCTTTGGAAAAAAGGTACTCGCCGAAAGTGCCTGCGAAGCAGGCCGGGCGAAACCGCCTTTGACTTGTCGAGGCCACCAAAGCCCCCGGTAGCACCAACCTCACCCGAGCCCCAACACCCAAAGCCACCCACCAAAACACCAAAGAACCAAAACACCCTACCTCGGCCTCGGCGCACTACCCGCCGGCTGCCGGAACGAAGGCGCGAAGCAACGCAGCTGCGGCGTCAACCCGCCCCGAGCATGTCGCGCGCCATGTAGAGCGCGGCAATGGAGCGACCCTCGGTGCAGTCTTCGCGCCGGATGAGCGACACCAGGTCGTTCATCGGCCAGCGGACCACCTCGATCTCCTCGGGCTCGTCGCCGGGCAGGCGCGACTCGTAGAGGTCGCGGGCGAGGATGACGTGGGTGCGGTGGGTCATGTAGCCGGGAGCCAGCGTGAGATGGCCCAGCTCGGTCAGCGAACGCGCGCCGAAGCCGCATTCTTCCTGCAGCTCGCGGTTGGCGCCCTCGGTGTAGCTCTCGCCCGGTTCGAGCCGCCCCTTGGGCAGGCCCAGTTCGTAACGATGCACGCCGCAGGCGTACTCGCGAATGAGCAGGACGTGGTCGTCGTCGGGCATCGCCACGACGATGACCGCGCCGACACCGCGACTGATCAGGCGCTCGTAGGTGCGGCGCACGCCGTTGGCGAACTCCAGGTCCAGCTGCTCGACGCGGAACAGGTCGGCGGGCCGGCGTTCGCGCCGGTCGTGGATGACCGGCAGGGCTCGATCGGATTCGTGCTCACTCATGGCGTGAGGATAGCAACTGGCGATGCAGTTCGGGACAGGCGGCGAGCACGGAAGTCGTCTCCAGGTCGGGTTCGCCGCCGTCGAGGTCGGTGAACACGCCGCCGGCCTCGCGCACGATCACCGCCACCGCCGCGATATCGAGGATATTGACGTCGCTTTCCACGACCACGTCCTGACCGCCGTCGGCCAGGCGGTGGTAGGAATAGAAATCGCCGTAGCCGCGCGAGCGCGCCGCGCGCGAGACCAGCTCGCCGACCCAGGGCCAGCCGGCACCGCGGGCCAGCGTGCGCAGGTTACCGAAGCAGACATCGGCGTCTTCGAGCCGGTCCAGCGGGCGAACCCGGACGCGGCGATCGTTGATGAACGCCCCCTGCCCGCGCACGGCGTGCGCGCGCTCGCCGAAGGTCGGCGCCGAGGAGACGCCCAGCACCAGCTCGCCGCCGACCATCAGCGCGATCTGTGTCGACCAGAACGGCAACGAGCGGATGAAGCTGCGGGTGCCGTCGATCGGATCGATCAGCCACAGGCAATCGCTTTCGCCCTCGCGGCCGTACTCCTCGCCGAACAGCGCGTGGTCGGGGAAACGCTGGTGGATGACCGCGCGGATGGCCTGTTCGGCCTCGCGGTCGGCGACCGTCACCGGGCTCTCGTCGGACTTCAATTCCACCTCGAGTTCGCGCCCGAAGTGACGCAGGGCGACTTCGTCGGCCGCATCGGCGGCGGCCAGCGCGGTCTCCAGCGCCTGTTCGAGATCGATCATGGACAACACTCCTCTCGCATTCGGACTACCAGCCGAGGGCGCCGCTGAGCCGCACGCGCACCTGGCCGTCGGGCTGGGGCTCGCCGAGCCAGGCGATCTGGCGCAGCAACTCGGGACGGTCGGCGCTGGCGCGCAGCCACAGGTCCACCTCGTAGCGTTCGGCCCCCAATTCGATGTCGCCGCGCACCTGGATGGCGCCCGGTTCGGTGGACTCAACACGCGCGCGCTGGCCCTGCTCGCGTGAATCGAGACGCACGGTGATTTCGCCCAGGGATTCCTGAACGGTGCCCTCGAGACGGGCGTCGCGCCAGACGAGTCGGCCGTCGATCTCGGGCGGACGGCCTTCGGCGATCAGCGCGCGCTCGACCTCGACGTCGAGCTGGCCGCGCGGACGCGCGTTCATCAGCCAGGTCCGGGCATCGAGTCGATCCATGTCGATGCTGCCGCCGATGCCGGCCAGTTCGGTCGCTCCGGCGCCGAGCCGCCACTCGCCGCCCAGGTCCACGCCCGTGCCCTGCACCTGCCAGTCCCAGTTGCGGCCGCCGGCCCAGCGCCAGGTCACGTCCAGCGGCGCGAACCCCGGCTGCTGCCAGACGGCGTCGCCGCGCCACATCGTGCCCTGGACATCGCGCACGTCCTCGCCGATCGCCAGCTGCGGCACGATCACCCGCGCCGGCAGGGTGACGGCGATGACCAGCGGGACGGCCAGCAGGACCAGCCAGAGAATCTTACGCATTGCTCACCAGGGTGACGCGCACGTTGACCTGCCCGTCGTCGCCGGCACGGTCGACCTGGAGTTGTTCCACCTGGACCGGACGCGAGCGCGAGAACTCCTCCAGCCAGCCCATCACGCTGACGAAGTCGGCGCCCTCGAGCCACACGCGCACCTCGTCGTCGCCGGTCGGCTCGATGCGCGCGACCGCGCCGGCCAGGCCGGCGGCACGCGCCGTCTCGTCGGCCAGGCCGAGCAGGGAACGACCGCCCAGGTCGCGACTGGCGCGGCTGTTCTCGCGCAGCCGCTCGGCCATGGGCGCAACCGACTCGAGCCAGTTGAGCAGGGCCTGTTGCTGGGCAATCCGCTCGCGCTCGGCTTCGCGCGCCTCGGCCAGCGGCTCCCAGACCCAGACGTAGACCAGGGCGGCCAGCAGCACGGCGGCGGCCAGGCCGACCAGGCGCCGCTGGCGGGAATCGAGCTGCTGCCAGGCGTTCATGCGCCGCCCCCGCGATTGATGCGGATGCGACCGCTGGCGCCCTCATCGTCCAGGCTGGCGGTCTGCACGTCGGCAGAGAGGTCGAGCGCGCGCAGGCGCTGTTCGAGTTGCTCGAGCGCGGCCACGTCGGGGGCGCGCAGGCCCAACTCCAGCACGCCGTCGCGGTAGTCCAGGCGCTCGACCTGCAACTGCTCCTGGCCGTCGATGACCGGGGCGACGCGATGCATCAGGTCGAGCAGGCCGGCGGCCTGGCCGAAGCGCAGGCGGGCCAGCTCGCGCTCGGCCTGGGTCTGCGGTCGAACCATGCGACCGACCTCGGGAAAGGCCTGCCGGAACTGCTGCTCGATGGCGGTCTCGAGCGCCGCCGAGCGCTGCGCCAGCTGGTAGCGCTCCAGGGCCGCGTAAGCGATGACCATCACCACGGCAACGGCGGCGAAGATGGCCGCCCAGCGCCACTGCGACTGCGCCGTAGCGGCCGAGCGGGGCGCCCAGGGCCCGCTGAGCAGGTTCAATTCCAAGTTCGCGGCCTGGCGCGAGAGAATCGCCAGCAGCGGCTGGCCGTCGCTGCAATCGTCGGCGCCGCGCCGCTCGACCCATTCCGGCCGGTCGCCGCCGTACCAGTCCCAGCCGGCTTCCGGCGGGGCGGCTGAATCGATCATGTCGGCGGCCAGGTCGGCATCGAAGCTGGTGAACGACCACTCGTCCCAGCGCACCAGGATGCGGCCGTCGTGCTCGGCCAGGCTCACGCGCCCCGCCTGCCAGGGCAGGCACAGCGCATCGGGCAACATGCGCTCGGCCGCGAGGCCGTCCAGGGGCGCGGTCAGCTCCGCCATCACGTCGTTGGCGATGCTCACGCAACGCAGGCGCCCGGCCGCGTCACGCGGGCCGGCCACGACGTGCTCGTCCTCGGCGCTGCCGGCGAGATGTTCCTCGGCCGCCCAGCGCATGGCCTGCTGCAGCTTCTGGCCGCGCAGCGGCGGCAATTCCAGGCTCAGGCCCAGGCAGCGGGAAGCGTCGACCAGCACGACGGCCGAGGCCTCGCCCGGCCAGTCCGGCTCGGCCGGATCGCAGCGGCCCTGATCGGCCACGCCGCCGGCGCGGTCGAGCAGCGCCCAGGACCATTGCGGTCCGGCGGCATGTACGACCAGGCTTTCCGAGCGCGCTCGCGCCATGTTCAGGGCACCCCCTGGCTGAAACGACGGAAGCCATCATAACCCGCCGCCGCGCCGCTCATCAGGCGGAAATACTCGCGTTCCACGCCGTCGACGACGACCCGCGCATGGGCCAGGTACCAGCGGCTTCGGATGGCCAATCGCACCTGCTCGTCGGGCCGTATGGCCGGCGCGACGAGGGGGTGCTCGGCGAAACGGACCAGGTCGGAATAGGGGCCGTCGGCGATCACGCGTCGGGCCTGTTCGATATCGAGATCGGCGACCACCGCCGCGAGCACCTCGGGCCGGGCCGTGTTGACGTTGATGCGCAGCTCCGGTTCGGGCAGCGCGGTCACCAGCGGCGCGAGCGCACGCCAGGCCTCCTCGTCGACGCTCCTGAGCCAGCGCAGTTCGCTCGTGCTGCCGAGCGGAACGCCGGCGGTTCGATAGGCGGGATCCTGGCGGGCGTACCAGTCGTTGGCGGCGCTGCCCGGCCGCGGCATGACCGCGCCGTCGAGCCAGTCGGCCAGTTCGTCGGCGATGATCGGGTTGAGCCCGAGCCGCTCGAGCAGTCGGCCGAAGGCCTCGCGCGCCGCGTTCGCGGTGGCGCCGTCGGGATGCCCCAGGGCGTTGAGATTGAACAGCGCGCCCTGGTCGACGAGCCGGCCCTGGACCATGCCGCCGGGCACGTTGAACGGCGCCGTCCAGGTATCGTCGAGCGTCGAGGCATCCGCGCCCTCGGCCAGGGCCTGTTCGAGCATGCGCCGGGCCATGATCGACATGCCCCGGGCGTACTGCCAGGAACGTTCGGTGGCCAGTAGCGCCTCGCTGCGCGCCAGCGAACGCTGCCCGCGCTCGAGCATGACCGTGGCGATCACCGCCGCCAGCGCGGCGGTAACCAGCGCGATCAACAGGGCGCTTCCTCGCTGTCGGCCCGGGACGCTCACTGCAGCACCACCACGCGGCGAACCCGGCCGAAGCGGCGCGTGTCGATGATCACCTCGATCGCGGCCGGCAGGCGAGCCAGCGCGTCGTCGCTGGGCCAGCGCTCCTGCCAGGCGCCCGAGGCTGCGCGGTAGGAAAAGGCCAGCGAATCGACGCCCGGCAGGACCGTTTCGGTCAGCACCTGGCCTTCACGGGCGCGATCGGTCACCGGCCAACGCAGGCGCTGGAGTTCGCTGCCGGCCAGCTGCCAGCCGAAACGCTGCAGGGTCGAGCGTTTCAGGCCGGCCGGGTTGGCCCAACCCGCGCGCGTCGCCCGCAGGCTGCGCGGCTCGCCGGCCAGGGCCGGCTCGGTGCGTCCGGCGGGTGCGGCCACCGGGCGCGCGGCGAGCTGCCGCAGGTCGGCATCGAGGCGGGCGACCGCCAGCTGCAGGGCACCGAAGTCCTCGCTGCGATCGCGGTGACCGCCGGCGGCGCGGCTGAGGGCGTCCAGCGCCACGTAGGCACTGGCCGCGAGAATGCCGAAAACCACTACGGCGACCAGCACCTCGACCAGCGTGTAGCCGCCGGTTTTCGCGCGCGGCGCGCTCACGGCGCCAGGAACCCGGTATGCATGATCACGGGCGAGTCGCGCCGCGGGCTGTCGAAAACGGCAACATCGACGCGCAGCAGCTCACCGCCGGGCGCCGGCTCGATCAGCATCTCCCAGTACCAGGTGCGCTCGCCCATGTCCGTGCTGCCCTGGCGCTGTCCGGATGAGACGCCGACCTCCAGCTGAACTTCGGCCAGGGCATTGTCGGCCACCCACAGCGCCCAGGTACGGCGCTCCAGGTCGGCCTGGCTGTCGAGCACCTGGCTGCCGGCCCGTCCCAGCGCGGCGACCGCCACGGCCACCACCACCAGGGCGACGAGCACCTCCAGCAGGGTGAAGCCCGACGAGCGCTTCACGGCGCGGCCTCCAGCGCCAGGCTGCCGCCGGGTTCGCCAATGAGCACCGCGGCGCGACCCTCCAGTCGGAGTTCGAGGTTGAAGTCAGTCATCTCGCCCAGCGGTTCGCAGGTCAGCTGCGGTGTTTCGGGGTCTTCCTCGAGGGCAACGCGGCGCGATTCCACCACCAGGTCCAGGTCGACCGGGCCCTGCCAGGCTCGCGGCCGCGCGACCTGGTCGTCGGGCAGGGGCGCCCAGCCCGAGCCGGTGGCCTGCCAGAAATCGTAGCCCTCCGTGGTCAGGCGAACGCCGCGCGACTTGGACTGGAACAGGGCCTGTTCGCACTGGTAGTCGATCAGCGCGGCCAGGCGCTCGAGCTGCCGGGTCGGCTCGGCGCCGGAGTCCCAGGCCCCCAGACGCAGGATCACCAGCGCGGCCACGATAGCGGCAATGGTGACCACCACCAGCACTTCGATCAGCGTGAAGCCCCTGAGGTTCTTCATTCGTTCGGGGAATCGCCGCGATCGGCAGCGATTGCCTCAATCCTGCCAGTTGCCGATCTCTGCATTGATGCCATCACCGCCGGAGGTACCATTGGCGCCGTAGGACCACACGTCGATTTCGCCGTGCACGCCGGGATTGAGGTACTGGTACTCGTTGCCCCAGGGGTCGCTGGGCAGCTGGTCGATGTAGCCGCCTTCCTTCCAGTTCGGCGCCGCTGGCTGGCCCGACGGCCGACGCACCAGGGCTTCCAGCCCCTGCTCGGTCGACGGGTAGTTGAAGTTGTCGAGCTTGTACATGTTGAGCGCGGTGACCAGGGACTGGACGTCCTGGCGCGCCTTGGTCACGCGGGCGCGGTCGGGCTCGTCCATGACGCGCGGCACCACGACCGCGGCCAGAATACCGATAATGACGACCACGACCAGAATCTCGATCAGGGAAAAACCGCCGTGACGCGAATGCATACTTTTCATGGCTGTACTGGGGACTATGGCTGCCGATTGGCGCCCATGATACGCGCAATCGTTTCGCCCGTAACATAGACCCATGCGCATCATTCGAGTCCATACCGAGCAGGCGCTCGAGGCCGGGCGTGAAACCCAGCTCGAGCCCGGCCCGTCCCGCCACCTGGTTCGCGTCCTGAGACAGCGCGCCGGCCACGAACTGGCGCTTTTCAACGGCGACGGCTTCGAGTATTTCGGCACGATCACCGCCACCGGCCCGGGTGATCGCTGCAGCGTCGCGGTCAAGCAGCGGCGCGAGGTGCAGGTCGAATCGCCGCTTTTCATCACCCTGGTGCAGGCCGTCGCCCGCGGCGACCGCATGGACTTCAGCATCCAGAAAGCCTGCGAGCTGGGCGTCGGCGCCATCCAGCCGGTGTTTACTGAGCGCACCGAGGTCCGGCTCGAGGGCCAGCGCGCCGACAAGCGACTGCGCCACTGGCAGCAAGTGGCCGTGGCGGCCTGCGAGCAGAGCGGCCGGGTGCGCGTTCCCGCCGTCGAAGCGCCGGTCGCTCTGACCGGCCTGGCCTGGCCGCCCGGCGGGCTGGTTCATCTCGACCCCCTGGCCGACCGGGCCCTGGGCCGCATGCAGCCGCCCGGCGCCGACGGGGTTGTCCTCGTCATCGGCCCTGAGGGCGGCCTGAGCGAGCAAGAGATCGACTGGCTCAGGCGACAGGGCAGCACCGGCCTGCGGCTCGGTCCGCGTATTCTCAGAACGGAAACCGCGGGGCCGGCCGCGATCGCCGCCCTGCAGACCGCATTTGGAGACTGGCAATGAACGACGCCCCCGAGACCGTGCGCTGGCTGCAGGTCCGCCTCACCGTCGACGAACCCGCCGTGGACGAGGCCGAAGCCGCGCTTTCCGAGGCCGGCGCGCATGCCGTCACCCTGCTCGACGCCGCCGATGTGCCGGTGCACGAACCCGACCCCGGCAGCACACCGGTCTGGCCACAGACCATCGTCGAGGGCTTGTTCGACGCCGACGTGGACCGCTCGCACATTGGCGAATCCCTGGCCGAGGCGGGCCTGGGCGAGTCCCTGGGCAGCCTGCGCTTCAACGAACTCGTCGAGCAGGACTGGGAGCGGGCCTGGATGGATCGCTACGAACCGATGCGCTTCGGCCGCGATCTGTGGATCTGCCCCTCGCACCTCGAGCCCGACCCCGACTGGCCGCTGGTCATCCGGCTTGATCCGGGGCTGGCCTTCGGCTCCGGCACGCACCCGACCACGGCGCTGTGCCTGGAATGGATCGACTCGCTGGCCATCGACGGCAGGGACGTGCTCGATTTCGGCTGCGGCTCCGGCGTGCTGGCGATCGCCGCCGGGCTCAAGGGTGCGGGCCGCCTGGTGGCGGTCGATCACGACCCGCAGGCGCTGCTGGCGACCGAGGACAACGCCGCCCGCAACGGCCTCGAGGGCCGCATCGACTGCATGCTGCCCGACGCATTCGAAAGCTTGAATGCCGAACGACGGCAATTCGACCTGGTGCTGGCCAACATCCTGGCCGCTCCCCTGGTCGAGCTGGCCGGGCAGCTGATGGCCTGCCTGCGGCCGGGCGCGGCCCTGGTCCTGTCCGGCATCCTGCCCGAGCAGGTCGAATCCGTCGCCGCGGCCTACCGCCGCCTGGGCGAGCCGGTCGATCAGAGCCTGCGCGACGACTGGGCCCGCCTGGTCTTCATCCGCGAAGCTTCCGGGCCGGGCGCGTGAGTTCGATCCGCCAATGGCTGGCCCACCAGCTCCGCGACGCCGTCACGGCCGTGCTGGCGCCGCTTTCGGCGGCCATTCTGCCGGCGCGCCTGTCGAAATCCTTGCTGTGGCGCGTGGCCTCGATCGGCTGGCTTTTTGCCGAGCACCGCGCCGCCATCGCGTGGAGCGAACAAGCGTGCTTCGGCGAGAAGGCCGACCTGCACCGGCACTGGGCCTGGACCAACCTGATGGATGCGATGGAAACCTGGCGCATCGCCCTGGGTCTTTCGCCGCGCCTGGATATCGAGGGCGAGTGGCCCGCCGCGCCGGGATTCGTGGCCGCGGGCATCCATTTCGGTTCGGGCATCGGCGCGCTCTGGCACCTGCGCGAGAGCGGGCTCTCGCCGCGCCTGGTCTACCGGCCGGTGGCCCCGGGCGACATGCCGGGCCGCCCGATTCTCTACCATTGGTCGCGGCTGAGGGTTCGCCTGATGCATCGCCTCTGCCCGGCCGGGGCCATTTCGACGGGCGGTGCGTCGGACAGGATTGTCGAGACCCTGCGCGACGGCGATTCCACCCTGATGCTGGTGCTCGACACGCCCGGGGCGCCGGACAGCCGCTGGCAGCTGACAATGGGTCGGTGCCGGGTCGGCCTGCGAACGGGCGGCCTGAAGCTGATCGATGAAGAGGCGCCGCCGGTGACCTTCTTTCACGGCCGCTTTGATCGAAACACCGGCCGCACGCGGCTGACGCTGCAAACCCTCGACGAGGCATCCACGAATGCATCGGGCCTGCTGGCGATCATGCAGGAAGCGATCGCCGACGACCCCTGCCAGTGGGTGCTGTGGCACTGCATCCGGGGACACTGCGCGCCGCCTCGATGACCTTCGATTCGCTGACTTTCGCGGTTTTCATCGTCGCGCTCTGGGCCCTGGTGGGCGCCAGCCGCGGCTGGCGCGTTCGCAAGCTCGAGCTGCTGGCGGCCAGCTATCTTTTCTACGCCGCCTGGAACCCGGTGTTCATCTGGCTGCTGCTGGTCTCGACCCTGGTCGACTGGACCGCGGCCCGGCGGCTGAACGCCAGCGTCAATCCGGGCCGGCGCAAGGCCTGGCTGCTGCTTTCGGTGGCGGTCAACCTGGGCCTGCTGAGCTGGTTCAAGTACGCCGACTTCTTCGTCGCCAACTACAACCAGGTCGCCGACTGGCTGGGCCTGGCGGCTTACCAGGCGCCCCTGATCGACGTCGTGCTGCCGATCGGCATTTCCTTCTACACCTTCCAGACCCTGTCCTACACCTTCGACGTCTACCGGCGCCGGATCAGCCCGGGCGGCGACCTGGCCGACTACGCGCTTTACGTGAGCTTCTTTCCGCAGCTGGTCGCCGGCCCGATCGTGCGCTACGAGCAGTTTGCCGGCCAGCTCGCCTCGCCCCGACCGATGACCGGCGCCAACCTGGAGACCGGCACCGCGTTGATGGTCGCCGGCCTGTTCCTCAAGACGGTGCTGGCCGACAGCCTGTTCGCGCCGGTGGTCGACACGGGTTTCGCCGCGGCCGGGCAGCCGGGCGCCCTGGCCGCCTGGTCGAGCATCCTGTCGTTCAGCGGCCAGATCTACTGCGATTTCGCCGGCTATTCGCTGTGCGCCATCGGGGCGGCCCGGATCTTCGGCTTTGTCCTGCCGAAAAACTTTCACGCGCCCTATGCGGCGATCGGGTTCTCCGACTTCTGGCGGCGCTGGCATATATCGCTTTCGACCTGGATCCGTGACTATCTCTACATCACCCTCGGCGGCAACCGCCACGGCCGCGCCCGCACGCTCGGCAACCTGGTCGTGGCCATGGGTCTGGGCGGCCTCTGGCACGGGGCGGCCTGGACCTTCGTGCTGTGGGGGCTGGCCCACGGCCTGTGGCTGGTCATCGAGCATGCGCTCAGGCCGCTGGCCGGGCGCATCGCCCTGCTCGGCAGCCGCCTGATGACGCCGCTGTACATGGCGGTGACCTTCATCGTCGTGACCCTGACCTGGGTGCTGTTCCGCGCCGAGGACCTCGATCAGGCCGGCCGCTTCTACGCCGCCCTGTTCGGGCCGGGCGAGTCGTCGATGAACACGGCCGCCTGGCTGGCCCTGGTCGCCATGGCGATCCTGCTCGCCTGGCAGGTAGCCATCCGCCGGCTCGAGATCGAAGCCGTCTACGCCCGCCTGGCCTGGCCGGTCCGCGGCCTGCTGGTCGGCCTGCTGCTGGCGGCCGTGCTGGCAAGCCCCGGCGACAGCCGCGCGTTCATCTACTTCCAGTTCTGACCATGAACCGTATCCGCCGCCCGATTGCAGCAATTCTCCTGGCCGCGCTCACCGCCGGTCTCGCCGTAGCCGCCTGGGAAACCTTCTGGCGCAGCGAGGGCTATCGACCCGCCCTGTACGACAACCGCGACCTGTGGGCCCTGCATCGCGAACGCGTGAGCCGGGTCGAGCAGGCGCGCAACTTCACCGTCATCGGCGCCTCGCGCATCCAGCTGGCTTTCTCGACCGAAACCTTCGAGACCCAACGGCCGGACTGGACGGCCACCTCGCTGGCGATCAACGGGCATTACCCGTTCGCGGTGCTCGAGGACCTCGCCGCCGACGAGGCCTTTGCCGGCGTGCTGCTGGTGGCCGTGGACGCCCGCGGCCTGGCCCACTGGTACCGCGACATGAGCGCGCCCTGGGTGCGCCACTACCGGCGAGATTTCGGCCCCCAGCGCCGGATCGAACGCCGGCTGCTTTCGGCCCTTCAGGAACGGCTGGTCATCGCCGGCGGCGAGTTCAACCTGGTGCAGCGATTGCGCGGCCTGATCGACGGACAGCCACCGCCGCGCCACTACACCCGGCTGCTCGAAGATCGCACCATCCATGCCGACTACGGCGAGGCCGACGTCGCGGGGCTGCGGCGGAACTTCGCCGCCGGCCTGGCCGAGGACTACGCGCGACGACCCGCACCGGCGCCGCAGCGCTGGATTTCCGATCTCGAACCGGTAACTAAAGCAGTGTCGAAAATCCGGGCGCGCGGCGGTGAAGTGGTCTTCCTGCGCATGCCCACGGCCGACGAGCACTGGTCAATGGACGAGCTGAATTACCCGCGCGATGCTTACTGGGATCGCCTCGAGGAAGCCACCGGGGCCGTCACGATTCACTTCGCGGACCACCCCGGCCTTGCAAGCCTGGAGCTTCCGGACACCTCCCACATCGACGGCAGCAGTCGGGCCCGATTCACCCGGTCCCTGATCGACATCCTGGCCGATGCCGGCGTACTGGACGAGCGCTGAGCTCAGTCGTCGCGGCCGAAAGCCTCGATCGCCTTGACGATCTCGCCGCGCGCCTCGTCGGGACCGTGCCAGCCCAGCACCTCGACCCACTTGCCGACCTCGAGGTCCTTGTAGTGGCTGAAGAAGTGACGGATATTGCGCCGGCTGAACTTGGCCAGGTCGTCGATCGACTGGATGTCCTCGTGCAGCGGCGAGACGTCCTGGATCGGCAATGCCGCGATCTTGACGTCACGACCGGCCTCGTCCGACATTTCCAGAAACCCGATCGGGCGGCAGCGGATGATCGAACCCGGCAGCAGCGGCACCCGGATCAGCACCATCACGTCGAGCGGATCGCCGTCCTCGGCCAGGGTATTGGGCACGAAACCGTAGTTGCAGGGATACCGCATGGCCGTCGCCAGCAGTCGGTTGACGTGAATGGCGCCGGTGGCCTTGTCGACCTCGTACTTGACCGGCGGCCCGTCGAGGGGAATTTCGATAATCGCGTTGAAGTCGTCGGGCGGATTGACGCCCGGCGAGATGTCGTTGACGTTCATGTGGCTGCCTGGATGAAAGCTGGAAGCCGATTATACCGGCCCGATACGACCGGCTCGAGTCAGCGACGACGGCGGCGACGGCGAACCATGGACGGGCGCATGCGGGCATTGGGGTCGAGCACCGACTCCTTTTCGCCTTCCGATGCCTTGGGCCCCGGTTCAGATTCCGGTTCCGGTTCCGGTTCCTGCTCGGGCTCGGGCTCGGGCTCCGGTTCGGGTTCGGGTTCGGGTTCTGGTTCTGGTTCCGGCTCAGGCTCAGGCTCCGGTTCGGGCTCTGGTTCAGGCTCCGGCTCCGGCTCCGGCTCTGGTGTGGACGAGCCATCGGACTCGGAATCGAGACTCCAGATCGAAGCGGGATCATCCTGCGCGACCGGCTCGGATTCGGGTTCCGGCTCCGGCTCGGAGTGCAGCAAGGATCGGCCGTCCACTTCCACATCCACGACGGCTTCCACACCCCGGATTCGGGACAGGTCGTCGATCACGTCGCGGGGGTCGCCGAACGGCTCCTCCGACTCGGCCCGCAAGCGGATCTCGTGGCCCGAGTCCACCGGGTTGAAGCGGTGGGAATTGAACTGCAGCCCGGCCCGGTTCAGGGCGGAGACGGCGGCGGCAAGAATCCCCGACTTGCGGGCCAGCGACAAAGTAATGACGACATCGGACATGTCGAACGAGTCCCTCTTTTTTGTTCCCGAATTTATGGTTTTATCGTTGCTGCGCGGTCAGTCCGCGCCGATGACTGGCGCAAAGAACCGCGTCGAAGATCGCTTTTAGTATAGCAAGGATACCCGTTTTTCCTTACAATTACCCGGTTTTGCGGGCCCGAGCATACTGGCCGGGGCTGCATGCTCGAGCTTCTATTCCGCCAAAATCGCCTGTTCTTTTCGGGAGACAAAATGAACCAGTTGATGATCCCCCCGGTTCTCGGGGTCGTGGGCCTTATCGTGGCCTTCATTCTCTATCGCGTGGTGATGCGCTATCCCGCCATGGAGGGTAAGCCCAGCCAGATCGCCGTGATGATCCAGCAGGGCGCCTCGGCCTTCATGCGCCGGGAGCTGATCCTCATCGGCCTGTCGGTTGCCGTGATTTTCGTGGCCCTGGCCGTGTCGGGACTCGGCATCGAGACCGCCATTTCCTTCCTGGTCGGCGCGATCTGTTCGGCCGCGGCCGGCTTCTTCGGCATGATCGCCGCCACCCGCGCCAACGTGCGCACCACGACGGCGGCTCACGAATTCGGTGCCGCCAAGGCACTGAGCGTGGCCTTCTACGGCGGCTCGGTCATGGGCATGCTCGTCGCCTCGCTCGGCCTGGTCGGCCTGGGCACCCTTTACCTGGTGTTCGGTTCGGACCCAGAAACCGCGCATCGCATCCATGGCTTCGGCATGGGCGCGGGCGTCGTGGCGCTGTTCTATCGTGTGGGCGGCGGCATCTTCACCAAGTCCGCGGACGTGGGTGCCGACCTTGTGGGTAAGGTCGAGGCCGGAATTCCGGAAGACGATCCCCGCAACCCCGGCGTGATCGCCGACAACGTCGGTGACAACGTCGGCGACGTGGCCGGCATGGGCTCGGACATCTTCGAATCCTACTGCGGCGCGATGATCGCGACCGTGGCGCTGGCCACCGTGATGGTGCAGCAGGCCGGCGGCGGCTACGTCGAGGGCCTGGGCGAAGGCTCGGCCATCATGAGCCTGCCGCTGCTGCTGTCTTCCCTCGGCCTGGTCTGCTCGATCGGCGCGATCCTGCTGGTTCGCGCCAGTTCCGGCAGAAGCCCCGAGACCGCCCTGCGCATCGGCACCATCTCCGCGGCCGTGAGCTTCATCGTGCTGGCCTTCTTCCTGATTCGCTATCTCGGCGTTGAAACGAGCGTGTGGTTCGCCGCGCTGGTCGGCGCCCTCGGCGGCATCGTGATCGGCCTTTCCACCGAGTACTTCACGGCGGGCAAGCCCGTACGCGACATCGCCCGGGCGGGCGAAACCGGCTCGGCCACGGTGATCATCGCCGGCCTGTCGACCGGCATGCGCTCGGTCGTCATTCCGATCCTGTCGATCTGCGTGATGATTTACGTCGCCAACGCCTCGGCCGAGCTCTACGGCGTGGGTATCGCCGCGGTCGCCATGCTGGCCACCGTCGGCATGACCATGGCCATCGACGCCTACGGCCCGGTCGCCGACAACGCCGGCGGCATCGCCGAGATGGCCGGCCTGGGCGAGGAAACGCGCAAGATCACCGACTCGCTCGATGAGCTGGGCAACACCACCGCCGCCATCGGCAAGGGCTTCGCGATCGGCGCCGCGGCGCTGGCCGCGCTGACCATCATCAGCGCGTATATCGCCGAGGTCAGCCATCGCCTGCCCGGCTTCTCGCTGGAGATTTCCGATCCCAACGTGCTGATCGGCATGTTCATCGGCGGCATCTTCCCGTTCCTGGTCGCGGCCATCACCATGACCGCCGTCGGCGACGCCGCCTTCGAAATGATCACCGAGATCCGCCGTCAGTTCCGCGAGATCCCGGGCCTGCTCGAGGGCAAGGCCGAACCGGATGCGCCGCGCTGCGTCGACATCGCCACCACCTCGGCGATCAAGCGCATGCTGCTGCCGGCCGCCCTGGCCGTGCTCGGCCCGGTGGTCATCGGCTTCGGCCTGGGCGCCGAAGCGCTCGGCGGCATGCTCGGCGGTGCCCTGCTGGGCTGCGTGTTGCTGGCGCTCACCATGGCCAACGCCGGCGGCGCCTGGGACAACGCCAAGAAGTACGTCGAGAAGGGCAACTTCGGCGGCAAGGGCTCCGAAACCCACAAGGCCAATGTCGTGGGCGACACCGTGGGCGATCCGCTCAAGGACACCTCGGGCCCGTCGATGAACATCCTGATCAACGTCATGGCCATCGTCAGCCTGGTGATTGCGCCGCTTCTGACCCACTGATCGGGCTCGTTACGCTTGGTGCTTTGGAAACGCGGCCGCTGGCCGCGTTTCCTTTATGGGGGAGCGGTCAGTGCAGGACAGGGGGAATGTAGCGGGTCAGAAATTTTCAAATCTCAAGCACCAATTTACAAACAACTTTCAATGTCCAATGATCAAATGATCGAAACGATGCCCGACCTCGTTTGCCGGGGATGTGGCCCCGACATGCGTGAGGCTCCGCTTTTCGTTTGGGTCATTCGATCATTGCTCATTGAGATTTGTTTGAAAATTGGTGCTTGATAATTGGTCATTACCTAAGACAAGCTCACTGTCACCCAATCCGGCAGGCGGTTCCAGACGGTCTTGAGTTCCCGCATGTGCTGGCGATAGTCGGGGCAGAGTTCGGCCACGCGATTCCAGAAGCGCGGGGAGTGGTTCGGGTGTTCGAGGTGGACGAGCTCGTGAATGAGGACGTAGCGGCAGGCCTCGGGCGAGCAGAACAGGAGCCTGGCGTTGAGGGAGAGATTGCCGTTGGACGAGCAGCTGCCCCAGCGTGATTTCTGGTTGCGGAAGCTCAGCCGGCCGTACTCGAAGCCATTGGCGAGCGCGAGCTCATCGACCCGGGGTGCCAGCGTCCTCCGGGCGTGCCGCTTGAGCCATTGCTGCAGACGGCCGGTCGTTGCCTCCACGGCCTCGTCATCCGGAAGCCGCAGGAACGGTTCCGGGTCGCCCTCGCCGCCCTCGCCATACACCACCCGCCACTGCTCCTCCACCGCCGGCAGCTCGATGCGCGTCGGGCGCAGGCCGAAGGCGGCCGGGTCGCGTCCCGACCGGCTGCGGGCCAGGCGCTTGCGCACCGCCGCGATCCAGCCTGCCTGGGCCGCCACGAAACGGTCGATCTCACTCTGCCGCAAGCGCTTGGGCGCGGTAACCACCACGGCCCCGTCGCGCTCGATGCGCAGTTTTACTCTTCGGGCTCGGGGATGGCGGAGTAGGCGGTAGGGCATTCGGCAGGTTTCAGGGTTCAGGGTTCAGGTTTCAGGTTTCAGGGTTCAGGGTTCCGGGTTCCGGGTTCCGGGTTCCGCAACAGCTTGAGATCGCACTGCGATAAGATATCGCCAAGTCTAGTCGAATCCCCTCCGATTCGACTTGCGCTTTTCCTGAAACCTGAAACCTGAACCCTGAAACCTTTCTCCCGGTGAACCCCCTCCCCGTCATTGCGCCTGCCGAGCCGGAAGCATGATCCAGCTATCCGGAATCACCCTCCGCCACGGCCCCGAGCCGCTGCTCGTCGACGCCTCGGCCACCATCCATCCCGGGCACAAGGTCGGGCTGGTCGGGGCCAACGGCAGCGGCAAGTCCAGCCTGTTCAGCCTGTTGCTGGGCGAGCTGTCGGTGGACCAGGGCGAGGCCTCGGTGCCGCAGGACTGGACCATCGGGTACATGGCCCAGGAGATCGGCGATCTCGACCGACCGGCGATCGAGTACGTCATCGACGGCGACCGGGGCCTGCGCAAGGCCGAAGCCGCGCTCGAGAAAGCCGAGGCCGGCGGCGACGGTCACGCCATGGCGGAGGCGCACGCCCGGCTCGACGAGTCGGGAAGCTACACGGCGCGGTCGCGCGCGGGCTCGCTGCTCAACGGGCTGGGCTTTGCGCCGGACGCGCACGAGCACACGGTGGGCAGCTTCTCGGGCGGCTGGCGCATTCGCCTGAGCCTGGCGCGCGCGCTGATGACGCCGTCCGACCTGCTGCTGCTCGATGAGCCCACCAACCACCTCGACATGGAAACGGTGGAGTGGCTGGAGGACTGGCTGCGCCGGTACGACGGCACCCTGATCGTCATCTCGCACGACCGCGACTTTCTCGACAACGTGGTCGGCGGCATCGTCCACATCGAGCACCGGCAGTTGTTCAGCTACAGCGGCGGCTACAGCGAATTCGAGCGCCAGCGTGTCGAACGCCTGGCCCAGCAGCAGGCCACCTACCAGAAACAGCAGCGCGAGATCGCGCACATGCAGAAGTTCGTCGACCGCTTCCGCGCCAAGGCGACCAAGGCGAAAGCGGCGCAGAGCCGCATCAAGGCGATGGAGCGAATGGAAAAGGTCGCGCCGGCGCACGTCGACTCGCCGTTCGATTTCGAGTTTCCGGAACCGCCGCGGGCGGCCAACCCGCTCGTGCATCTCGACGGGGTGCGTCTGGGCTACGGCGACACCGTCATACTCGACGACATCTCGACCAGCCTGGCGCCGGGAGACCGGATCGGCCTGCTGGGCCTCAACGGCGCGGGCAAATCCACCTTCGTGCGCGCCCTGGCCGGCGACCTCGAGCCGATGAGCGGCCGCATCACGCTCACCCGCAACCTGGCGATCGGCTATTTCGCCCAGCACCAGGTCGAGCAGCTCGATGTCAACGCCAGCCCGGTCACCCACCTGCAGCGCATCGCCCCGGACGAGCGCGAGCAGGGCCTGCGCGATTTCCTGGGCGGCTTCGATTTCCGCGGCGACATGGCCACAGCAGCAGTCGGCCCGTTCTCCGGCGGCGAGAAGGCCCGCCTGGTGCTGGCCCTGCTCGTCTGGCAGGCGCCCAACCTGCTGCTGCTCGACGAACCGACCAACCACCTCGACCTGGACATGCGCCACGCCCTGACCCTCGCGCTGCAGGGCTTCGACGGCGCGGTCGTGACCGTCTCCCACGACCGCCACCTGCTGCGCAACACCGTGGATGACTACTGGCTGGTGGCCGACGGCGGCGTGCGGCCCTTCAAGGGCGACCTCGACGACTACCGGCGCTGGCTGCGGGAACGCTCCCCGGCGGCCGAAGCAACGGCAACGGCGACTGCTACCCCGGAGCCCGGGCACTCGGCGGGCGCCCGCAAGGCCCGGCGTCGCAACCAGGCGGAGCGGCGGGCCCGCATCAAGCCGCTGCAGAACCGCGTCGACAAGCTCGACCGCCAGCTCGAACGCGCTTCGGCCGAACTGCAGACGGTCGAGGCCGAGCTCGCCGACGCGAGCCTGTACGAAACCGACCAGGCCGACCGCCTGCAGGCCGCGCTGGCCCGCCAAGCCGAACTCAAGCAGTCCCTTGAATCGATCGAGGCGGAATGGATGCAGGCCGCCGAATTGCTGGAAGCCGAGCAAGCCGCGGACGCCTGAAGGGAAGGTCGAATCCGTGCTTCGACCACGGTAGACTGCGTGGGCCTGGTCGAAGCGGGGGCCGGGGACGCAACGAACCGACTCGAGGGACACGCCATGTCGATAAGCCTCCGTTCAGCGACCGCCTGGTCGTTTGCCCTGCTGCTCCTTTGGGCGACGAATGCCGGCGCCGAAACCGCGGCCGAAGCCGTGGACCGATATCTCTCCACCGCCAGCGTGGCCGAGGGTGTGGAAGCCCTTTCGGGCGAGGTCGAAGCTCATCCCGACGACGCCGAACGACGCCTGGCGCTGGGTTTCCTGCAGTTCACTGCCGCGATCGAGCGTCTCGGCCAGTCCTGGTACCGCTACGGGCTGCGCTCGCGCTCGGACTTCGCGAGCATGATGCCCTTTCTGCGGCTCCCGATCCCGGACAACCCGGAGCCCGAACCGATCGCCTACGAAGACGGCCGGGCGGTATTCGAGCGCATGCTGGCCGACTTCGCACGCGCCGAGGCGACGCTGGCGGCCATTGACGATCCCGGGGTCGCGCTCGACATTCACCCCGGGCGTGGCTACCTCGATTTCAACGACGACGGCGAAGCACAGGAAGACGAGGCGCTGTGGCGCATTCTCGCCACGGTCAATCGCGGATCGGGCCTGGATGCCGAAACGGCCGCGCAGTTCCGGATCCGACTCGACTCGGCCGACGTCCACTGGCTGCGCGGCTACACGCACCTGCTCTCGGCGCTGCTGGAGTTCTATCTGTCGCACGACGGCAAGCGCCTGTTCGACCACACCGCGCATCTGTACTTCGAACGGCCCGACACGCCCTATCCCTTCCTGGCCGAGCTGCAGGTCGACGGCGGCATGACGTCGATGTTCTTCGACGCTATCGCGCTGATCCACCTCATCGACCTGCCCGTCGTCGAACCCGACCGGCGGGCGCGCGCGGTGGCGCACCTGGAGGCGGTGATCGCGCAAAGCCGACAGTCCTGGCAGGCCATTCGCGAAGAGACCGACGACGAACGCGAGTGGGTCCCCGGCCCACAGCAGACCGGTGTGATCCCCGGTGCGAACGTCACCGAGGCCATGGTCGAGCAATGGCTGGCTTTCCTCGACGAGACCGAGTCGATCCTGGCCGGCGACACCCTCGTGCCGTTCTGGCGCGGACAGGAACCGATCGGCATCAACCTGCGCCGCGCCCTGCTCGAGTCCGAGCGCTTCGACCTGGTGCTGTGGCTCCAGGGCAGCGGCGCCGCACCCTTTTTCGAAGACGGCCCGATCACCGAGGCAGCTTTCTGGCGCGAACTGCGCGGTACGTTCAACGGCCGCTTCCTGGGCTTCGCCCTGTGGTTCAATTGAGGAACTTGGATAACGGGTCTGCGATCTTGTCGCCCCGAGTCGAATCCATTATGTTGACCGACCGAATCCGACGAGCGACCTTGCCGTGACCACCCTGCTTGCCATCGGCGACATGCACCTGGGACGCCCGCCCACGGCGATTCCCGAGGACCTGCGCCCCCGTCGCGACGAGCTGGGTCCGGAAGCGGCCTTTGCGCGCGCGATCGACGAGGCCATTCGGCGCGAGGTCGATGCGGTGCTGTTCGCCGGCGACCTGGTCGACCAGGATCGCGATTTCTTCGTCGCCTACGGCCAGCTTCGTTCCGGCGTCGAGAAGCTGACCGCCGCGGGCATCCGCGTTCTGGCGGTTGCGGGCAATCACGACACCGAGGTCCTGCCGAAACTGGCCGCCGAGATCGAGAAGCTGGAGCTGCTGGGGGCCGATGGCCAGTGGCAGGCGCAGCGGGTCGACGAGATCACGGTCCTGGGCTGGTCCTTCCCGCGCCCGCAGGTCCGCCAGAGCCCGCTGGAAAACCTGCCCGAGGACATCCCTCAAGGCACTGTCATCGGCCTGCTGCACTGCGACCTCGACCAGGTCGACAGCACGCATGCACCGGTGGCGCGGCGGGCGCTGGAGGACGCGCCCGTCGACGCCTGGCTGCTCGGCCATATCCACCGCCCCGACAATCTCGACGACGACCGTCCGATTGGCTACCTGGGCTCGATTTCGGCGCTGCGCGCCTCCGAAACCGGCCAGCGCGGCCCCTGGCTGATCCACGTCGAGGGTCGCGACATCGCCGCCGACCAGCTGGCGCTCGCGCCACTGCGCTACGAAGCCATCGAAGTCGACTGCAGCGACCTCGACGATGCCGCCGGCCTGGGCGAGCGTGTCCTTTCCGCCGCCCGCGAGCGCCTCGGCACCCTGGCCGGGGGCGACTCGGCACCGACGGCCGTGGGCCTGCGCATCCGGCTGACCGGCCAGTCAAAGGCGGCCGCGGGCATTGCCGCGGCCGCCGCCGAACTCGCTGCCGACGACCGTTCCTGGGACGAGCAGGGCATGGCCTGCTTCGTCCAGAAGATCGAATCCGCCGTGCTGCCGAAGCTCGACCTCAAGCGCCTGTCGCGCCAGTCCGATCCCTGCGGGCTGCTGGCACGGCGCCTGCTAGCGCTCGAGTCGCCCGAGAGCGAGGAATGCCAGCGGCTCCTGCGGCTGGCGCGCGAGTCCATGTCGCCGCTCGTGCGCGCCCGCGAGTTTCGCGAACTGGGCCTGCAGCCGGATGACGCGGCCATTGCCGAATGGCTGCGCCGTGCCGGCACGCTAGCGCTGATCCGCCTGGTCGGCCAGCGCGAGGAGGCGGCATGAAGCTCGAGCGGCTCGATATCCGCAGCCTGGCCGGGCTCGACGGACCGGTGTCGGTGCGCTTCGAACCCGACGCGATCAACTTCATCACCGGCCCCAATGCGTCGGGCAAGTCCAGCATCGTGCGCGCGGTTCGCGCCCTGCTCTACCCGGAGCTCACCCCGGGCTTCTGTCACATCCGCGCGCGCTGGCAGGTGGGCGAACACAGCCTGGAATGCGAGCGCCACGGCGAACAGGTGACCTGGCTCGACGGCAGCGAACCGGCTCCGCCGCCGGCCCTGCCCGGCAGCGACAGCGTTGGCGCCTACCTGATCAGTTCCGAGGATCTGGCCCGCCTGGGCGACACCGATGAACACATCGCCGCGCAGATACGCACGCTGCTGGCCGGCGGATACGACCTGGACGCCGTGCTGTCCGACCCGCCCCTGAGCCGGCCGCCGCGCCCCCAGAAACGCGCTAAGGAACTGTCCGAACTGGCCCGCGCCGTTGACCAGAAACAGAATGAATACACCGCGCTGCAGGGCGAACTCGACACCCTCGACGACCTGCAGCGCGAACTCGAGGAAACCGAACACGCCGCCGGCGAACTGCGCGCCTGCGAAGATGCCCTGGCCCTGGCCGACGCCATTGCCGCCCGTACCGCGCTGGAGAACACCCTGATCGAGGAGTTTCCCGGCGGCATGGACCGCTTGCGCGGCGACGAGCTCACGCGCCTGGACCAGATCGAAGAGCAGATCGCCCAGCGCCGCAAGGAGCTGGGCCTGACCGAGGACGCCCTCGAAGCGGCCGATAAACGCCTTTCGGCCAGCGGAGGCGTCGACCCGCAGCAGCTCGAAGCCGTCCAGGCCGAGCTGGCCGACCGGCGCGACGAACTGGCCGATATCGAGCGCCGCATCGACCAGCACGCCGTGTCGCTCGAACAGGCGCTGCGCCAGCGCGAGATCGCCGGCAAGCGCTTCGGCAAGCTCGATACCGAGGCGCAACCGGAAATGCCGCTGGGCGAGCTCGAGCACATGGAGCGACAGGTCGACCGGGTGCTCGACCAGCGCGAAAAGCTGCGATCGATCACCGCCGAGCTGGCCCGGCTCCATGTCCCGCGCTCGAACGCCGCCGACACACCGGAGCTCCTTCGTCAGGCCCGCGACGCCCTGTCCGAGTGGCTCGAACACGCCCGGATCAGCGGCCTGGAGGGCATTCTCTGGGGCGGGCTGGCGCTGGCCGGGGCCCTGGCGGGCTGGCGCCTGCTGGGCCCGCGCGAGATCGAGCCCCTGGGCGAGCTGATCCTGCTCATCGGGCTCGCGGTCGGTGTGCCCGCATTCCTGCTGGTGCAGTTCGTCATGCGCTTTCGCTACCTGGCCGATGCCCGGTCGCGTTACCTGGCTACCGACGTCGAGCCACCGCTGGGCTGGAGCGAGGACGAGGTCGAGTCACGGCTCGAGCGGCTCGAGCAGGAGCTCGAGTCGGCCACCCACCGGCAGGTTCAGCACAACCACGCCGGTGAGCTGCGCGAACGGCTCAACGAAGAGCGCACGCGGCTCGAGGAGGCGCGCTCGAAGCTGCAGGCCGCGGCCGAATCGCTGGGCCTCAAAGGCGAAATTCGCCTGGAAACCAGCTTCCTGCTCTGGGCGCGGCAGCTGCACGACTGGCAGCAGGCCGACCTGGCGGTTGCCCGGCACAAGCAGGAACTCGAACACGATCGCTCGGCCCACGCCGCCAGCCGCAGGCAGGCGGCCGACCTGCTCAAACGCTACGGTTTCGAGGAAGTCGAGAACCTGTCCAGCCGCAAGCTCGCGGGCGTCCTGCACCAGCTCACGCCGCGCATGCGCACCAACGCCGAGCTGCACAACGAGATCCAGGCCCACCGCAACCGCCTGGGTGAACTCGAGGCCGATATCGCGATGCTGCAGCAGCGCCACGACCAGGTCTTCGAACAGGCCGGCATCCACAGCGGCGACCGCGATACGCTGATCCAGCGCATCGAGCAGCACGAGGACTGGCGCCAGCTCGAGCAGCAGCGGCGCGACCGCTCGCTGGAAGTCGCCCGGCTGGAGCAGAAACTCGAGGCCGACAAGGCGCTGCTCAAGCAGGCGCGCGAGCAACAGCGTGAAGCCCTGGCGCGGCGGCATGAAGACCTGGCCGAAAAGGCCCAGCGGCGCGACGAACTCAACCGCCACATCGCCACCATCCACACCCGCCACGAGGACCTCGTGCGCCGACGCGAACTGCAGTCGCTGACCGGGGAATACGAGCAACAGCGCGAAGCCCTGGCCGAGGATTTCGACCAGCACATGCTCGCCGCGGCCGGTCAGACCCTGATCGAGGACGTGCGCATCGCCCACCAGGCCGACAACGAGCCGGCGGCGCTCAGGCGCGCCGCCCACTGGTTCGAACGATTCACGCATCACCGCTACCGCCTGCGTTTCCGCAGCGAACGCTTCGAGGCCTTCGACGCCCGCGCCGAACAATCGCGCTCGCTGGCCGAACTCTCGACCGCCACCCGCGCCCAGCTGCTGCTCGCCGTGCGCCTGGCCTGGATCGAGCAGGCCGAGCGCAACCGCGAACCCTTGCCGGTGTTCATGGACGAAGTGCTGACCACCTCCGACCCGGACCGCTACCGCCTGGTGGTGGAATCGGTGCAGGAAATCGCGACCGGCGGCCGCCAGATGTTCTACCTCACCGCGCAGAGCGACGAGGCCACGGCCTGGGCCGCCTGGGCGGGCGACGGCCCGCAGCCGCACACCGTCGACATGGCCGAGGTCCGCCGCGGCCAGATCGAACCACTCGAACTGGCCATGCCCGCCGGTGAACGCCGCAAGCGCGAGATTCCCGAACCGGGCGAGCAGTCGCCGGAGGCCTGGGCGCGCGAGGCCGGCATCGGACCGATTAGGCCCTGGCTGGGGACCGGCATGATCGAGGTGTTCCATCTGCTGCACGACGATCTCGGACTCGCCGCGCGGCTGATGCGGCTGGAACTCTCACGCCTGGGTGAATTGTCGGGCTATCTCGACAGCGCCGAAGACGGCGAGCTGCTCTCGCCCGGCGATCGGACGCTTCTGGAGCGGCGCTGCAATGGCGCGGCCCTGGTCCTCGACGACTGGCGCGCCCGGCATCACCGCCCGGTCGACGCCGCCGCCCTGTCGGCCTTCGGTCAGATCACCGACACCTTCATGCCGCGCGTGCTCGACCTGCTCGGGGAAGTCGATGGCCACCCGCGGGCGCTCATAGACGGCCTGCGCGAGGGCCGCGTCAGCCGCTTCCGCAGCGACACCACCGATGCCCTGGAAGAATGGCTGGCCGACAATCGCTACCTGGCCAACCGGCCCGACGAGACCACCATCACGGCCGCCGAGCTGTCCAGCCGCAGCGGCCTGAGCCCCGAAGAAGCCGCCGACCTGCGCGAATGGATCATCAGCGCGATCGACGATCCGCTGGGGGGTGATTAGGCATCAGGTAAGTCGAGCCGGGCGCTGGGTGGGGTGGTGCCACCGGGGGCTTTGGTGGCCTCGACAAGTCAAAGGCGTTTCGCCCGCCTGCTTCGCAGGCTGATGGCGAGTAACTTTTTCTCCAGAGCAAGAAAAAGTCACCAAAAATTGCTCTTAAAAGTCAAAGTCCAACGCTCGATTGTCTCAGGAGCTTGGCGACTGTGGGGGCTGGCCCCTTCGGTGAGCGGGCTTCGCGACAGCCCGGCTGGTCGCGTGGTGCCCTGGATCGTTTCCGAAAGTGGCCATGGGGGGGATCCCGGGCTTGCGCTCTGGATTGACCCCCGCGCGCTTTGCGCGCGCCATCTGCGGGGTTGCGGAGAAGCGTAGGATGCGTGGAGCGAAGCGCAACGCATCAGCCGATGCGTTACGGCCCTACGGGCCTCCACGCATCCTACGCTCTGGATCGAGCCCGCGCGCAGCGCGCCTCACCTTCGAAGCCGAGCCATTTTCGTGCGGGCTTCGCCCCATTCCCGCTAGCGCCACCGGATCCTCCGACCGAGTCTTCGCGAAGCCCGCCCACCGAAGGGGCCAGCCACCTCCCAGTTCCAGTCCTGAAACCCCGGATCGTGGGACTTTGACTTTGAAAAGCGCTTTTGCTTACTTTTGTCGCGAATGACAAAAGTGAATCGCCGCAAGACCCCGCGAAGCGGGCCCGGGCGAAACAGAATTTGACGTGTCGAGGCCACCACACCGCCCGGTGGCGCCAACCACCCACTCGCCCCAAGGACTCAGGGGCCACCCGTCCATCGCGGACACACCCCCGACCCACTCAATCATGACTCCCTAGAGATTCCGCCCGTAAAACAACTCCTGCATTTCCTTACGCAGCCGCTTCTCGATACGGTTGCGCTCACGCTTTTCGATGTCTTCCGCCCTGATACCGAACAGGTAGTTGTCCAGTTCGAACTCCTTCAGGCGCATCTTGGTGTGGAAGAGATTCTCCTGGTACACGTTGACGTCGATCATCTCGTAGGCGCGCTTGGTGTCGCGGCTGAAGTAGTCCTGGATCGAGGTGATCTTGTGGTCGATGAAGTGCTTGCGGCCGCGCACGTCTCGCGTGAAGCCGCGCACCCGATAGTCGACCGTGACGATGTCCGACTCGAAACTGTGGATCAGGTAGTTGAGTGCCTTCAGCGGCGAGATGACGCCGCAGGTGGCCACGTCGATGTCAGCCCGGAACGTGCAAATGCCGTCGTGCGGATGGCTTTCGGGATAGGTGTGGACGGTGATGTGGCTCTTGTCGAGATGCCCGACGACCGATTCCGGCAGCGGGCCGGGCGCCGCCGATGCCGCGTCACCGGCGTTTTCCACCGGCTCTTCGGCGATCAGCATGGTCACGCTCGCGCCCTGGGGCTCGTAGTCCTGGCGCGCGATATTCAGGATGTCGGCGCCGATGATGTTCGAGACATCGGTCAGGATCTGCGTCAGGCGCTCGGCGTTGTACGCCTCGTCGATGTAGGCAATGTAGTCCTTTCGCTCATCGGACGAGGTGGCAAAGCACAGGTCGTAGATGTTGAAGCTGAGCGCCTTGGTCAGGTTGTTGAAGCCGTGAAGCTTGATGCGACGTGAAACCATAGCTTGAAGTCCCGTGCTGGCTGCCGGTTCGAAAAGGGGGGCAATTATCAACCATACGCCGAACTGGTTTCCACCCCGAAATCCGCTACACTGCCAGGCAAAGCGGAATCATGCGTTTGACGCACGTCACGGACCGGGGGCAGAATTGCATGAACGGCAACACTTCCCGGGATTCGCTCGGCAGACCGATTCTCGTGCGTGATCGCTGAAAAGGGAAGTCATCCACCTAACAATACCTACTAGAAGACGCGATGAAAGACTTTCAGTTCTACCCAATCGACCGGGAAGCGATGGATCGCTTCCTCGGCATCTGTCAGCGCCAGCACTATCCGGCCAAGACGACGGTCATGCGCCCGGGCGACGCCGGCGAGAGCCTGCTGTACATCATCGAGGGCTCGGTGTCGGTCTCGACCGAGGGTGACGACGGCCGTGAACTGATTCTCAGCTACCTCAACCCGGGCGACTTCATCGGCGAAATGGGGCTGTTCATGAAACCGTCGCAGCGCGAATCGCTGGTGCGAACGCGCAGCAAGTGCGAAGTGGCCGAAGTGTCCTACGAGCGGCTACGCCAGGCGCTCGAGAACGAGCTGCAGGAACACGCCATCGACATTCTCACGGCCATCGGCTCGAAGCTGGCGCAGCGGCTGCTGCACACGCGCAGAAAAGTCTTCCACCTGGCCTTCCTGGATACCCAGGGCCGCATCGCCAAGACCCTGATCGACCTGTGCAGCGAGCCGGACGCCATATCGCACCCGGAAGGCACGCAGATCAAGATCACCCGCCAGGAATTGAGCCGCATCGTGGGCTGCTCGCGCGAAATGGCCGGGCGCGTCATGAAGAACCTCGAGGAAGAGGGCATGATCCGCGCTTCTGGCAAGACGGTGGTGGTGCTCGGAACCTACAAGGGCGCCCCCGGCTGAGCGACCGCGGCGGGGCGAGGACAGCCGACGCGCCTCAGAGCATCCAGGCCACGGCGGCCACGACAACCACGACGACAATACCCGCCGCCAGCCAGGGCATCCAGCCGGCTTTTCCTTCATGCGGCCCGTCCGACTGGTCGGGGTCGTAGAAGCGGAACTCCACACGGCCGAAACGAAGCCGATCCCCGTTGGCGATGGCCGAACTCGAGATCTTGCGATCGTTGACGAAGGTGCCGTTGGTCGACAGCAGGTTGACCACCCGCCATCCGGCCGAATCCTTGACGATCCGGGCATGCTCGGAGGAAACGCTGGAATCGTCGAGCCGAAGGTCGCAGTTATTCGCCCGCCCGACGACGATGCGCGTCGAGCCCAGCCCGAACGATTGCCCGCTCACCCCGTCACTCAGACCGGTCAGTTCCGCCCGTGAGCCGCCGCCGGGTTCGCCGGCAGCCTCGTCGATGAGCTGGCTGACTTCATCGCGGCTGAACACCTGGGTGCCCTGGGGCCCCTGGTCCTTACGACCCGAACGTCCACTGTCGCTGCTCATGGTGATTCCCTCCAGATTGTCCTTATTCTAGCCGGAACGGCCCAGAAACGGCCACTTCCACCGGGACCTGTTCGCCGGGGTCAACGCGGGGGCCGAAACGGCCACCACCGAGACATTGTCGTGTGCGCCGGAAGCCAGCGCGCCCTGCAGAAGCGTTTCCACCAGGCCTTGTGCATCGGGGGCGCCCGAGTGACGGACGATCCGTTCCATCTCTCGATCGCCGAGTTCGCCGGACAGCCCGTCGGAGCAAAGCAGAATCATGTCGCCGGCGCGCCACTGTCCTTCGACCAGGTCAACCCGCGGCGCCGCGTCGCCGGCCAGGCCCAGGCAATCGGTCAGCACGTGCCGCTGCGGATGTCTCGTCGCCTCATCCGGCGTCAGCGCACCCGAGGCCACGAGCACGCCGGCCACGTTGTGATCGGTGGTGAGCAACTCGAGCCGACTGCCGCCGGGGGAAAACCGGTAGGCGCGGCTATCTCCGACCCAGCACACCTCGTAGCGCGCTTCCCGCTCACGCAGGGCGACGATGGTCGTCCCCATGTCGTTGTACTCGGGACGCTGCAATTGTTCGTCGCGAATCGCGCGATGAGCCGCCTTGACAGCGTCATCGAGGCCGGCGCCTCGGGCGACTTCCGATCGAACCGTATCGCGGGCGATGGAACTGGCGCGCGCGCCGCCGGCATGCCCCCCCATACCGTCGGCCACAAGCCACAGGCCGAGCTCGTCGTCGGCCAGCACGGCGTCCTGATTCTCCCTGCGCACGCGCCCGATATCACTGACCGACGCTGATCGCTGGCTCCCCGACCCTTGAGTGGCGCTATTCATGCTCGCTCTATCGCGTAGAATTCCGGTGGTTCCCGCCCCGACCCGGGACCGGTCCCAACCCCGTTTTCAGCCAGAATAGCTGATTTTTGACAGTACGGCGAATCCACCCACATGGGCACATCGTAATGAATCCAGGCGACAGCGTCCAAACCAGGCCATGGCGCGTTCTCAAGTTCGGCGGCAGCTCGGTCGCCCGCGCGGACAATTGGCCTCGAATCGCCGCGCTGGTCGCCGAGTCCCGCGACGAGGGCTTCGACGTCGCCGTCGTCGTGTCGGCCCTGAGCGGCATCACCGATTTGTTGCAGGCGCATATCGACGCCGGCGCCAGCGCCGAGGTGCCGGCCCTGCTCTCGGAAGTGCGGCGTCGACACGCGGACATGCTGACCGCCTGCAATCTGCCCGAATCGACGCTCGACACGCCCCTGGAACAGCTCGGCCGTTTTGTTCAGCACGACTACGACTGCGATTCGCCGGCCGACCAGGCGCGACTTCTGGCCTTCGGTGAGATCTTGTCCAGTCGTTTCGCGGTCGCGCGACTCGGCCTGGACGCCATCGAAGCGGCCTGGCTCGACAGCCGCCGCGTCCTGGTCAGCGAAGAGCGCGAGTCGCGCAACGACCGCGCCCGCTACCTGTCGGCCCGCTGCGCCGCGCACCCCGACCCGAACCGCGCAGCCGAGCTCGCGCGCGAGTCACGCGTGTGGGTCATGCCCGGCTTCGTCGCCGGCAACCCCGCGGGTGAAACCGTCCTGCTCGGCCGCGGCGGTTCGGACACCTCGGCGACGGCGCTCGCCGCCGTGCTGGGCGCACGCCGCGTGGACATCTTCTCCGACGTGCCCGGCCTGTTCTCGGCCGACCCGCGTCGGGTACCGGGCGCGCGACTGCTCAAGCTGGTGGGGTTCCGCGAGGCCCAGGAGCTGGCCGCCATGGGTGCGAAGGCCCTGCACCCGGCCGCGCTCATACCGGCCCACGAGCAGGACATCGATATCCACATGCGCCAGACCGACCGCCCGGACATCGAGGGCACGCGCATCACCGCCGCGACGCGCGAGCACGGCGCCCAGGTCAAGGCCATCGTCCAGCGCAAGCCGATCACCCTGATATCGCTCGAGGACATCGGCATGTGGCAACAGGTCGGTTTCCTGGCGTCGGTGTTCGATGTGTTTCGGCAACTGGGCCTGTCGGTCGACCAGGTCTCGACCTCGGAATCCAACGTCACCCTGACGCTCGACCCGGGCGCGAACGTAGCCGACAAGGCCACCCTGGACGAGCTGGCGCGGGCACTGGGCCGGCTGTGCAAGGTCGAGATCCTGACCGACTGCGCCACCGTCAGCCTGGTCGGGCTGGGCATCCGCACCATCCTGCATCGCCTCGGCCCGGCGCTGGAAGTGTTCGAGCAGCGCCGCATCTTCCAGGTCAGCCAGGCGGCCAACGACCTGAACCTGACCTTCGTGGTCGAGTCGCGCCACGCCGATCGCCTGGTCCAGCAGCTGCACCAGCAGGTCATTCCCGGCGGCGTCGGCGGCGACTCGGTGTTCGGCCCCACGTTCGAACAGCTGTTCCGGGACGAGGCCGCGCCGGCGCAGGTCACGCCCTGGTGGCGCACGCGCCGGGACGAACTGCTCGCGCGAATGGAAGGCCGCGACAGCGCCTACGTCTACGACCTGCCGACGGTGCGCGCGGCCTGCCGCAAACTGCGCGGGCTCAGCTCGGTCGATCGCGTGCTCTACTCGATGAAGGCCAATTCACACCCGGAGATACTGCGCGCGGCCGTGACCAGCGGCCTGGGCATCGAATGCGTTTCGCTGGCCGAAGCGCGCCATGCGCTCGAGCACGCGCCCGATCTAGAACCGGCCGACATGCTGTTCACGCCCAACTTCGCACCGCGCGCGGAGTATCAACAAGCCGTGGCGATGGGCCTGCCGCTGACCGTCGACAACCTGCACGTACTCGAGCACTGGGGCAGCGACCTGGCCGGCCAGTCGGTCTTCCTGCGGCTGGATCCGGGTTCGGGCCTGGGCCATCACAAGCTGGTGCGCACCGCCGGCAGCCACTCGAAGTTCGGCATTCCCCTGGGCGAACTCGAACGCGCGCAGACCCTGTGCCGGGCCCACGACATCCGCATCCGCGGCCTGCATGCGCACACCGGCTCGGGCATCATGCATCCGGACAACTGGCATCGCAGCCTCGAGACCCTGGGCGAAGCCGCCCGCCGCATCGAAACCGTGGAGATCATCAATCTCGGCGGCGGCCTGGGCGTGCCCGACCGCGCCGACGAACTGCCGCTGGACATGACGGCCATGGACGGCGGCCTGGCCGAGCTCAAGCGGCAGCTGCCCCGCTCGGTCCGGGTCTGGATCGAACCCGGTCGATACGTCGTCTCGCCCGCCGGCGTCCTGCTCGCGCGCGTGACCCAGACCAAGGGCAAGGGCGATGTCCGCTACATCGGCGTGGCCACGGGCATGAATTCACTCATCCGGCCGGCGCTCTACGGCGCCTGGCACGAGATCGTCAACCTGAGCCGCCTCGACGAATCAGGCGAGCACGTCTACAACGTGGTCGGCCCGGTCTGCGAGAGCGGCGACATCCTGGGCCTGGATCGACTGCTGCCGCGCTCGAACGAAGGTGACGTGCTGCTGATCGCCAATACCGGTGCCTACGGCGCGGCCATGGCCTCGCGCTACAACCTGCGCGAACCGGCGGAAGAACTCGTCATCGACTGACCGCTCACCCCGCTCACCGTGCGGGCACGACCAGCACGGGCATGCGCCAATGCGCCAGCAGGCGGTCGGCGGCCGGTGAACCGAGCCAGCCGCCGCGACCGACCACCAGTTCGACCACGCCCTCCTCGGCCAGGACGCGCAGCAGATCGCCGGTGCCCATCGAGGGCAGTGCACGCACACGCCCGACCTTGCGCGTCAATGCCTCGCGGACCGCTTCGTCGACGCCGGGCGCCAGCAGAGCGACCAGGGTACGCCGTTCGCGCGCGGCGGCCATGTCCAGCAGGGCCGCGGCGGAATCGGCATCCTCCACCAGCACGGCCGTGCGACCCCGCGCCTGCGACGCTCCGGCCGAGCAGATATGCACGGCACCCTCGGCGCGTCGGGCCAACGGCAAGGCCGCCGAGCCGAGTCGGCGACCGATGCGCGCAGACCAGCCGACGCGCCCGAGCATCAGCCAGTCTCCGGGCCGGGCCATGGCGAGCACCTCCTCGACGAGATACCCCTGCGCCACCACCATTTCCCAGGCCACGCCGGCCTCGCGCGTGGCCCGAGCGACAGCGCGTCGAACGGTGCCGGCGCCGCTTTCACGCCGCCGGCCCAACAAGGCCTCGTCGATGGGCCGGATCGCGCCGGAGAGCGCGCCAACCTCGCGGGCGAACGGCAACGCCGAACTCCTGACGCTTTCGGGTTCTGCAACCGAAACGGCCAGTAGCGGCACCCGGTGCCGCGCGGCCAGCTCCGCCGCCGCGGCCAGCGCGTGCAGGGCATCCGGCGAGGCGTCGACCAGGACGACCACCCGGACCGGCCGCGCACTGTCGGGCGGGTGCGCGTCAGCCGTCTTCCCCATCACCTCCCCCGTTCGCCGTCTTGTCGTCACGGCTGATCCGGGCAATGCGCGCGAATGCCGCGAGACGATCGGCCACGTGCCGGTTGAAGCTGCCATTCGGGAACTCCCCGTGATCGTCGAGTTCGCCAGCGTCGAGGCCGGTCAACAGTTCGAGCGCCTCGTCGACGCTGCTCACCGGGTAGATCCGGAAGCGATCCTCGGCTACGGCCTCGCGCACCGCCTGGTTGACCATCAGGTGCTCGACGTTGGCGGCCGGCACCACGACTCCCTGGCCGTCCAGTTCACCGGCCTGGCGACAGACCTCAAAGAAGCCCTCGACCTTTTCGCTGATGCCGCCAACGGCCTGGACCCGGCCGTGCTGATTGACCGAGCCGGTGACCGCCAGCGATTGTTTCAGCGCCACCCCGGCGATCGCCGACAGCAACACGCAGGTCTCGGCCAGGGAGGCCGAGTCGCCGTCGACGCCGCCGTAGGACTGCTCGAAGACGATGCTGGCCGAAAGGGAAAGCTCGCTTTCGGGTGCGTAGCGGCTGGCGATGAATCGCGACAGGATCAGTACGCCCTTGCTGTGAATCGGCCCGCCGAGTTCGACTTCGCGCTCGATATCGACCACCTGGCCGCGGCCGGGGCGGGCGGTGGCCGTGATTCGCGCCGGCCGGCCGAAACGGAAATCACCAAGCTGGATCACCGACAGCCCGTTGACCTGGGCAACGGCCTCGCCGCGGGTCGAGACCATGACCGTGCCGCGCTCGATCTGCTCGAGGCTTGCTTCCCGGAGGCGACCGGCCCGGGCGTTGCGTTCGTCGATGGCGCGCTGGACGTGCTCGGATGTGACCACCTGCGATCCCGCTTCGCCGGCCCAGTAGCCGGCTTCCATCAGCACGTCGCGCAAGACGCGATCGTCGGCGCTGAGCTTGCGCTGATCGTCGGCCAGTCGGCTGGCGTGCTCGATCATGCGCGCCACCGCCGAGCGGTCGAGCGGCGGGGTGTCGGTCCTGCGCGCCAGCGAGGCCAGCATGCGCGCGTAGAGCATGTCGTTGTCGTCACTGCGCTCGATCTCGTCGGCGAAATCGGCCTCGACCTTGAACAGCTCGAGAAAGTCCGGGTCGTGCTGCGCCAGGAGGTAGTACAGCAGCCGCTCGCCCACCAGGACGACCTTGACCGAGACCGGCATGTTCTCCGGCTGCAGGCTTGCGGTGCTGACCATGCCGTAGAGCCGCTCGAGCGATTCGATACGGACATCGCCCGAAAACAGCACGCGCTTGAGGCTTTCCCAGGCCATCGGATGCGAGAGCACCCGCCGCGCGTCCAGGATCAGGTAGCCGCCGTTGGCCTTGTGCAGGGTACCCGGGCGAATCATCGACACGTCGGTATACAGGGCGCCGTTGCGCATCTGGTGTTCGATCCAGCCCGTCAGGTGGTGATGCGTGGGCAGATCCTCGTAGATCACCGGCGCGCCCTCGGCCTCGGCGTTGTCGACCAGCAGGTTGACGCGGAACCGCTCGAGCAGTTCCTCCGGCGGTCCGCTGCCGCGGCGGCCGCGCAGGGCTTCGGCGTACTCCACCACGTGTTCGCGCGCGGCATCGAGGTGGGCGATCACGTCGGGCTCGTGCGACCAGTGGTCCTTGAGCTCGCGCACCGGCCCGCCCAGGGCGAACAGCGTCATCTCCTCGTTGAGCTCGCGGACACGGCTGCGCAGCTCCTTGCGCAGCGCGGGTATGCGCTGGATCTCCTGCTGCAGCTTTTTCTGCAGCTCGGCCACCTTCTCCTCGATTTTCTCGCGCTCGTCCTCGGGCAGCTTTTCGTATTCATCCGGTTCGAGCACTTCGCCGTCGCGCATCGGCGCCAGGGTAAAACCGCCGGAGGTGGAGATCAGGGCGATACCGGCTTCACTGGCCTCCTCCCCGATGGCGCTCAGGCCCTTTTGCTGGCGCTGTTCGAACTCGTCCTGGATGTCCTGCATCCGGCCCTGGTACTCCTCGCTTTCGAACACCGCCGCCACGCCGGTGCGCAGCTCCTCGACGAAGCCGTCCATGTCGCGCCGCAGGCGCCGGCCGTCGCCCGGCTTGAGCCGCAAGGCACGCGGTCGCTCCGGCTCGGAGAAGTTGTAGACGTAGCACCAGTCCGGCGGCGCCGACTCCCCGGCCGCGCGGTTCTCCAGGAAACGGCGCACCAGGGCGTGCCGGTCGACGCCGCGCGGACCGAGCACGAACAGGTTGAAGCCGTGGTTGCGAATGCCGGTTCCGAAGCGCAGCGCCTGGAGCACCCGGTCCTGCCCCACCGGCTCGCCAAGCGGCTCGATCGCCGCGGTCGTATCGAAATCCAGGCTCTCCTCCGGGCAGCGCCGGTAAACCTGGTCTGCGCCGAGCGGCTTGATGTTGGCCATGCACGATCCCCTGTCCGAGTCGAATGACCCTACTGTAACGTCCCGGCGGCGGATGCGGGCGAACTGTCCGGCTGGTATTCCGGGCTGCAGAAATAACTGTATTCATGTACAGTACTCGGCATGAGCAACGCCGCCAAAAGCAAGGGTCGGGGCGCCGTATCCAACCCGCAGTCGCGCTTCGCCGGTAGCCGACGCGAATCCTTCGACGACGGCTGGTTGCGCGAGCTCGACGAGCTGCCCGCGCTCGAAACCACCACCCGCCCGGAGCGGGCCCATTCGATCATTTCGCGCAACCGCTCGCCCGACGTCCCGTTCGAGCAGTCCATCAATCCCTATCGCGGTTGTGAGCACGGCTGCGTGTACTGTTTCGCCCGGCCGTCACACAGCTATCTCGACCTCTCTCCGGGCCTCGACTTCGAAACCCGCCTGTTTCACAAGGAGAACGCGGTCGAGCTGCTCGAACAGGAACTGCGCCGGCCCGGTTATCGCTGCCGTCCGATCGTGCTCGGCATCAACACCGACGCCTACCAGCCGATCGAACGCGAGCTGCGCCTGACCCGGCGCCTGCTAATGCTGCTGGCCGAGTACCGTCACCCCGTCAGCATCCTGACCAAGGGTGTGACCATCCTGCGCGACCTCGATCTCCTGGCCGATCTCGCCAGCGACAACCTGGTGTCGGTCTCGGTCAGCCTGACCACCCTGGACAACGACCTGAAACGAACCCTCGAGCCGCGCACGGCCTCGCCCGCAGCCCGCCTGAAAATCCTCTCGGAGATGCGCAAGATCGGCATCCGGCCGGGGGTGATGGTCGCGCCCGTGATTCCGGCCATCAACGACCACGAGATCGAGGCCATCCTCGAGGCGGCAGCGGAGGCCGGCGCCGTGCGGGCCGGCTACGTCGTGCTGCGCCTGCCGCACGAGCTCAAGACCCTGTTTCGCGACTGGCTCCAGAGTCACTACCCCGACCGCGCCGACCACGTCATGAGCCTGGTGCGCCAACTGCACGGCGGCCGCGACTACGACCCGCGCTTCGGCCGCCGCCAGACCGGCGCCGGCATCTTTGCCCAGCTCCTCGCCCGCCGCTTCGAAGTCTCCCGCCGGCGCCGCGGCCTGGACCAGGACCGTTCCCCGCCGCTCGACACGAGCCGATTCAGGATCCCGGGACGGGCCGGCGACCAGATGCGCCTCTTTGCCGGATAACTACCAGTCGATGGCCCGGCGCCGTCGGAAGAAGCCGCCGGTCGGCCCGTCGTCGGGCAGGGTTGCCAACCAGATCGGCGTGTCGGCGCCTTCCTCGACCGAGCTCGTCGCCTGCTCACCGCCCATGTCGGTTCGCACCCAGCCGGGGCAGGCGGAGTTGACCTTGACCGACTCGCCCAGCGCCTGCGCGGCCTTCACTGTCAGGGCGTTCAGGGCGGCCTTGCTGACGGCATAGGCTGGCGGGCCCTGCAGATCTTCGGCAAAAGCGCCCCAGCCGGAGGTCATGTTCACGATCCGCCCCCAGCCGCGCTCGCGCATCGGAACGCCCAGCGCCTGAACCAATTCGAAGGCGGCGATCAGGTGGACCTGCAGCGAGTGCACGAAATCGGCCAGACCCAGGTGTTCGAAGTCGTCCTTGACCAGCACACCGGCATTGTTGACCAGGATATCCACGGGGCCGTACTGCGCGGCCAGCTGCCCGGCAGCTTCGCCGACGACGCCGGGCTCGCTCAAATCGAGCGCAACGCCGGTTGCCAGGCCATCGATCTGCCTGACGGCTTCACGCGCCTTGTCGACATCGCGGGCGGCGGCCAGAACATGGATACGGCGCTCGGCCAGGCCGCGCGCAATCTCGAGCCCGATACCGCGATTGGCGCCCGTAACGAGTGCGGTTCGTCCAGTTTGCGTCATTTGGCTCTCCTTTCGGTCATTCGGGACACCATGGTTCTCGGGTTCGCCTCGCCTCAGGCCGGAAACACACGGAAGGTCACGACGATATACGCGGTGTAGGCCAAGAGGAAGATTGCGCCCTCGATGCGGCTCAGGCGCCGTCCCGTCCACAGCATGAGCAGCACGGCTACGCTGCAGGCCAGCAGCACCCACTGGTCGAACACCAACATCCGATGCGGCAAGGGCAGCTCCTGCAGCAGGGAGGACACGCCGAGAATTCCGAGCAGGTTGAACAGGTTGCTGCCGAGGATATTGCCCACGGCCATCTCGACCTGCCGGCGAATGGTGGCGATCAACGAAACCGCCAGTTCCGGCAGCGAGGTCCCTACGGCGACCAGGGTCAGGCCAATGACCGCTTCCGATATCCCCAGGTCGCGAGCCAGCGCGACGGCGCCGAGCAGCAGTACGCGCGAGCCGGCAATGAGCAGCACCAACCCGCCGAGCGTGGTGGCCACGATGAAGCCCACCGAGCGGTCGGCGCTCCCGGGAATGGCATCGGCGTCAAGCGCCGCGCCCTGCGACGCCTGCACGCGACGTTCGGTCTGGTAGGCCCAGACCAGGTAGAGGGCGAGACCGGCAAGCAGAATGAAACCATCGACGCGCCCCAACGCGATGCCGCCGGCGAGCACGATGAACAGACCGCTGACCGCAACGCCCGATACGGCGTCTCGCGACAGGCCCAGCGGCGAGACCGGCAAGGGCTGGACCACGGCACAAAGGCCGAGGATCAGCAACACGTTGGCGATATTGCTGCCCACCACGTTGCCCAGGGCAATACCCGGCTGATTGATCAGCGCGGCATCCACGCTGACGACCAGCTCGGGCATGGAAGTGCCGAACCCGACCACCACCAGCCCGGTCAGCAAGGCGCTGATCCGCAGGCGGCGCGCCAGTCCGAGCGCGCCCTTGATCAGCACCTCCCCGCCGACGGTTAGCAGGCCGATTCCGACAAGGACCAGCAAAAGGTCAATCCACATGCATCATCCTCATGACAAACAGGCCCCAGTTTAACCGCCGCCTTGAACCCGGCCGGCGATCAAGGCTATTCTCCGCGGGTTGACCCAATTCGCAAAACTGCCGTCAAGAAGCAGCCAGGAGGGAATGCTTCCATGAACCAGCCAGAAGCCGCCGAGCCCGCATCGGCACCGCAGACCACGATCGAGTTTCGCGGCGGCAAGGCGCTCAGCGCCCTGCCCATCCTGTTCTTCATCGCCTGGGCCATCTTCCAGTCGGGCCTTCTAGGCATCAGCGCCACCGGCGGTCTGATCGTCGGCATGCTCGTCGGCCTGATCCTGGGCATGCTCTTCGTCAAGGGCGACTGGAAAGGCTACGCCGACACCGTATTCGAGGGCATGGCCCAGCCGGTGGCCGTAACCGCCATCGTCGCCTGGCTGTGGGCCGGCATGTTCGCCGGCACCTTGCAGGTCGGGGCCTTCGTCGACGGCCTGGGCTGGCTGGCGGTGGCCACCGGCATCGGTCCGCTGCTGTTTCCCGCCATTACCTTCCTGTTGGCCGCCCTGCTGGCGACCGGTATCGGCACCGGCTACGGCACGGTCATCGCCTTCGTGGCGCTGTTCTTCCCGGCCGGCGTGGCGCTCGGCGCCGATCCGGTCATCATGTTCGGCGCCATCCTCTCCGGGGCGGTCTTCGGCGACAACCTGGCGCCGGTATCGGACACCACCATCGTCAGCGCGGTGACACAGGATTCCGACGTCGGCGGCGTGGTCGCCAGCCGCTTCAAGTACGCCATCATCGCCGCCGTGCTTTCGCTGATCGCCTACGTCGTGGCCAGCGCCATGTTCAGCGGGAGCACGATCGCACCGGAAGTCGCCACCGCCTTCCGCGAACAGACCAATCCGGCCGGGCTGCTGCACCTGCTGTCGATGAGTGTGGTCATCTTCACGGCCATCGCCGGCCGCCACATCATCGAGGCCATCTCCTGGGGCCTGATCGTGGCCATCATCGTCAACCTGGTCTTCGGCCTGGCACCGGGCACCGCCATGCTGGTGTTCAACGTCGCCGAGGGCGGCTGGGCAGCATCGACCTTCGGCGGCTGGCCGCTGGTGGAAGTGGTCGCCGCGGCCGATGCCGGTGTGGGCGGCAGTCTCTACGACGGCGCGCTCGGCTTCGCGGAGCTGGCCGTGCTGATCCTGCTGGTCATCGCCGGCGCCCAGATCATGATGCGCGGCGGCGCCTTCCACGCGCTTCAGGACTGGCTGCTGACCCGGGTCGCCAGAACCGTGCGCTCGGCCGAGATGGTCATGGTCACCGTCACCGCCTCGATCAATGCCGCGATCACCATCAACACGGCCGCCCAGATTGCCGTCGCGCCCTACATCGCCACCATCGGCAAGCGCTTCAACATCAACGGCTACCGCCGCGCCAACATTCTCGACGCCAACACCTCGGCCCTGGGCTACATCTTCCCCTGGGCTGGCGGGGTGCTGGTCGGCTACACGCAGATGGTCGCCCTGGTCGACCAGTACGACTGGTTCACGACCGACATGGTGGTCGCCCCCATCCAGGCCTGGCCCTGGGTCTTCCACGGCTGGCTGCTGGTCATCGTCTTCCTGGTATCGGCCTGGACCGGCTTTGGCCGCGAATACACCTCCGACCGCCTGAGCAACCGGAGCAACGAATCATGAGCAAGGGACTGTTTGCCAACTGGCGATTCCGCACGACCCATCCGACGTTCGAACCCGGCCAGCGGATCGAGGTCTACCTGACCGCCTTCGACGAGGCCACCGGTAAGGGCGAGGCGCGCGTCGGCGACACCATTCTCGAGGTCGAGGGCGCCCGCGCCGACCAGGTCGACACCCTGGTCGAGCTCAAGGTCGATTCGTTCGACGGGCAGGCGCACCGCGGCGCGGCGCGGGTCGAAACCTGAGCAACCTGAGCGGCGGTCAGCCGACGCGCATCGGGTATCAGGGTTTTTCGCGGGCAATCCGCTCGTGGACTGAACCCAGCTGAGGAAGAACCGGGACACCCACGCTTTTGCTGGCGGAAGCACCCTCACCATGGTCCGTTGCAGGTCAGAATCTGGTGAAATCGGTACCCAATAGACCGCGATCTGGCAGGTTGAGCCGTGTGACGGCTGGGAAAGGCTCGATTTGCGCACCGGCCACTCCCGAAGCCTTTTGAACGCAAACTATCTGGAAGCTCTTGCCTGTGAAAGCGTCGCATCCACAGAGAAAGGCGCGCCGCACGCAACGGCTGACGCAATGGTAGACGCCGGGCTCCCCATGGCAGACCAGATTGCTGCGCGGATAGGTCATGGGCGTAGTCTCACTTAGAGGTCGATGCCATCGAAATAGCTAATCGCCGCGACTTGGTATAGGGAATATCCTACGGATGATGGGTGTCCCCTATTTCGATGCTGGGTGTCTCTTTCTTCTATTTCGGGGCTTCAACTACCGGGCGACAACCTATACACTTGATGCATATCTAGTCGAGCGGGTTCCCGCTGATGACGAAAAACCGGTCTTACAATCTCCGGCATCGATGCCCCCCGAACCACCACGATGCCCAAACAGGATGTGAACAAGATCGCCGGCCTCGCTGCCCGACTTGCCGCACTGCGCCGGGCCGCCGGCTTTACCCAGATCGAACTGGCCGAGGCGCCGGAAGTCACGCAGCGGATGATTTCCTACTACGAAGACCAGACCGATCCACCGCCGCCAGCCCTGCTGCCGAAGCTGGCCCAGATATTCGGCGTGTCGGTCGATGAACTCCTGAGCGTCAAGCCGATCAAACCGAGCCACAAGCCCGATTCGAGAACGCGGCAGCGACTGAGCCAAGTCGAGAATCTATGGCCGGCCGCCAAGCGCCAGGTGATTCAGCTGATCGATGCCTTCATCATGCGTGAGATGCTCAATCAACAGTTCAGCGGCTAAGGAGAAGGCCCCATGCAAGCCGACGAGATCCAACCCTTGATAGACAAGCTCAAGGAACTGCCGCCCGAGCGGGTGGCAGAAGTCGAGGACTTCATCGACTTTCTGAGCCAGCGTGCACAAGACCGTGCGCTGACCCAGGCAGCCATGTCGGTTAGTGAACCGGCCCTGGAGAAGATCTGGGACAACGACGAAGACGCCGTCTATGATGAGCTATAGTTTCGGTGACGTCGTTCTGGTCCGGTTCCCGTTCACCAACCAGCAAGACAGCAAGCGTCGACCTGCAGTCGTCGTCAGCACCCAGAGCTACAACCAGCAAAAACCCGACGTGATCCTGGCGGCAATCACCAGCCAGGTTCGGACGCCACTGGCCTTCGGGGAGGCAATGATCCAGGACTGGCAAGCCGCCGGCCTGCTCAAGCCTTCGGTGCTCAAGCCGGTCGTCATGACCGTCGAGAAAGCCATGCTGGCGAAAATGCTCGGCCAACTGAGCCAGGCGGATCAGCGAGCACTGCGAGATGCGGTCCGGCAAGCGATCCAATAAGTGTGGCCGACCACCGAAAGGCCGTTCAAATCCGCTTCAGCCCACCCCCAGCGAAACAAAGAACCGGGACACCTACGCTTTTGCTGGCGAAAGCACCCTCCTCATGGTCCGTCGAGAACCGGGACACCCACGCTTTTGCTGGCGGGAGCACCCTCACCATGATCCGTTGCAGGTCAGAATCTTTTGAAATCGGTGCCCAACTGACCGCGGGTTGATCCGTCTTACGGCTGGAAAAGGCTCGACTTGAGCACGCGCTAGCGCCCGATCGTTATCAGGTGGTCGGAAGCTCGGATTGAGAAAGGTCTACCAAGGCACCGGCTGCTCCCGAAGCCTTTTGAGCGCAAACTCTCTGGAGACGCCCTTCATCCAGCGCTGGCCGAGGTCAGCGGCCTTCAGCATCAGCGACTCTGCCGAGCCGATTGCTCGGTAGTAGCGGCTTTCTGTCCCCTTCACTCGCTGAATCCACTCGCGCGGATGGTTGGCGACTTGCCAGAGCTCCTCGGGTGGTGCTTCCTTGGCAGCGGACAGCGTGCCACGCTTGCCGGGATGCGCCTGCAGTCCGGTCCACCGCACCAATTCTATGTAGCTGGACTCGGTGAGCTCCGAGAGGACGCCCACATCCAGTCCGGCGACAGGGCGCAGAGCTGTCTGCTTCCGGCGCCGACTCAAAGCCCTGGAGACTCGCGGGCGCTCCGACGTCAGACGGTGTCGCACCGAGGTATGCTCGGACTCCCGGAGCGCCTCGCACATGCCAGCACGAACCGGGTTGAGATCGACATAGGCCATGCACGACAAGACCGCCTGTTCGTCCAGCAGCGCCTGGCATTTGAAGCGCCCCTCCCAGAACCGGCCCGTGCAGCCGTCCTCGCGGTTGGCCATGCGCGCGATGGGCTCGTTGAGCGCGCGCATGAACCAACTAATCGAGCCCAGGCGCTGGCGAATGACGACCAATCGCTCGGAATTCCCCAGAAGAGCCAGGGTGGCACGCTCCACACAGGCCGGGTCGTTCCGATCGCTGATGGAGCCGGGGAATATGGCCAGCCAACGCTCCGCGACCTCCCGGTCCGACCACTGCTCCGCTGCCTGCGGATCGTTGCGCAGGACGACATGAAAATGATTCGACATCACCGCGTAGGCGTAAACGGAGACGGCAAAGGCATCTGCCAGCTTGAAGATCCGCTCCTCGATCCACTGACGCCGGTGCTCGAAGCTCTTGCCGGTTAAAGCGTCGCATCCACAGAGAAAAGCGCGCCGCACGCAACGGCTGACGCAATGGTAAAAGCCGGGCTCCTCATCGCTAACCAGATTGCTGCGTGGATAGGTCATGGGCGCAGTCTCACCTAAAGGTCAACGCCCTCGAAACAGCGAATCGCCGCGACTTGATGTAGGAAATATCCTACGGATGATGGGTGTCCCTTTTTTCTCTGCGCTAGTCCGTGGGTGTCCCACTTTTTCACCCTGGCTCTCATGCCATATCGAACTGCATCAGCCTCTTGAGGAGAAAGAGCCGGCCCAGGTGGGTCGACATCGCTAAGCATAATATTGTCTTCGCTTAGGTGCCGCAATTCGTGCCCAACGGAATCGTACGCTTCTCCCAAAGTACTTGCACCCTGGGCGTCCACTCTAATCGTAATATTTCCGGGCCGACGAGAGACTCGATGCTCCGACACCACGTCGAATCTGATTCGAGCAGCAGCACCCTCCAAGTCCTCCACGTAACGCCAATTTATGCCCTCGAAACCTCCAATGAGATCAGTAGACTTAATCCCCAAAGGGAGTTCATTTGCTCGGATGGCAGCAACGACTCGTTCACGGGCAACCCTAAAAGTTTCTTTTGGATCAGACCCATATGAAGGATCGACATCGAGCAACGACTTGCGATCGCGCGATGTACTCTGCATTGCGCTGACCATAGCAAACTGCATAGCAGCAGTCGCGGCCCCATTTGCGAACTTTCCTTGAGTCAGAATATCGGGAAATCCCACATGCTGCATAGCTCGGATGATTTGGGGTACGCTGAAGTCAGCGCCAATCGGGGGCCTGTTCGTTCCAATCAGCCCACCCAAAAAGCCAAGAAGAGCCCCTATGAATCCTTGTACTCAGAGGCGGCCCAAAACGCCCATGCAGTAGCGTATCTTCGGTAGCATGACTCATCATCATCACAATTGTAGAATTCTAAATTGAATTCCGTCAGCCACGGCAAAAGATACAGGACAAGCTGCCGGCGCTCTGAAAAAGAATGGTGGTAGACTCGTTCTCGCGACCAGAATGGTGGAGCAAAACTGCCCGTTTCTAGAGATCCCCTAGACCCCAACTGAGCAATCAAACATCTGATTTGTTGTCTGGAAAGCCGGCCGACACTAAAAAGCCTATCTATTATTCTTTGTTGATTCCTCCCGTCAATCTCAGCAATGTCAAAATTAAATGCCTTAGCGCATGAGGGAGTATCTGAAAGAAACCTTTCTCCGATGCGTCGCGCTCGTTGGGAAATTGATCTCAAGTTTCTTTCTGATAGAGCCTGACCATGGATCCAGCCATCTCCTGGAATCCGGATCGCCTGCGACCACGAGCTCCCTTCCTGAACAACCCTTCTAATAAAGACAGTACCCTCCCTGCCTGAACTTTCAATAGCGATATCGGGGTGGTCTGAACTTGCCAACATTGCATATATTGGCGTGTGCCCCTCGCAGCCTTCAACATCGATAGCGATGTGCCCTCTTGGATCGGAGTCAAGCCTTTCGACAGCTTCAATTACCCCGCTACAAGCAGACTCTGACAGGACGACCGCTACTGTAGTCGCAATCATCGACTTAGAGCCACCAACCCTTTCGACATCACCACTTGAGGAGCAACTTACGGGGGCTAGCAAGGCAAACAGCACTGCAGCTCTTCCAATCATCATTACCAATTCTTCCTCTCCAATCGCGGATCCCAACCCCCCGCCGTGTTTGCCCTTATCACCGATATCTGATCATTGGTTAAGGAGGGGCCAAAATCGGCCATCATATTTCCGCGATAATTATCAGCCGGAACCGTGCCGTTAGGCGTTTCAATGTACCTATCATCGAGACCAAATGCGTGACCTACCTCATGGGTAAAGACTGCCCCAGGTGCTGACCACCTTATATCCATATGTGAAATCTTTCCAAACCAGGTATCACTGACCCCACTCCTCTCCGTCATCCCTACGACGTTGACAACGAGAGCATTGGGATTCTGGGCGAGAGATGTTCGCCTAAACTCAAGGTGGATGCCGTGACTACCATAAAATGCTTCCGCATGTGCGGTCCAAACGTCAGCCATCTCGTAAAACGAATAACTAACCCCATCTGCAAACGTTAGCGCGTAAGGAACTTCAGCCGGAGCGAGCAAAGGGGGATGCCAGCCACTGTTACCATACCCGCCGTTCGCAGATCCAGAACGATTTGGCTCCCGAGATGAACCGCCGTTCAATGCTCGACCGGCAGCGTACTGGAAAGCAGCAGTCGCCGCCCCATTTGCGAAAACGGGGCCACCCGCTTGGATGGCCCCGGATTCGATTCACAGTGGGTATCAATATTGCCTCAGGGCTACGGGCACATCTGCTGCTCGGTGTTGTAGACCTTGACGATCTCGTAGACGCCCGAGCCGAAGCCACTGGTCGAGTTGTAGTGGACCGTGCCTTCCTCGCAGTCGTCGAAGGTGAAGGACAGCGTTCCCCAGTCGCTGATGACGACGTCGGAACTGTCGAAGTCGGGACCGAAGACCGGGCCGGTGACCTGGTTGACGCTCATGGTCGCCTGGCTGCCCTCGAAGTTTTCGGCCACGCCGGTCAGCCACATCTGGTTGCCGGCGTCATCGTAGGTGAACCAGATGGCGACGAGCTGGTTGCTCTCGGTCACGTCGATCATGAAGCCTTCGCCGTCGTGCCCGAACACCGACCAGTTGCCGCCCAGGCCGCGTGGCCGACTCACGGTCGTGATCTGAAGGCCAACGTTGTCTCGGCGAGAGGAATCGAGCGGCGGCGACGTACCGTGGGTCTGGACGATATCGGTGCAGCCGCCCGAACCATTGGCCACGTCGTAGCTGATGCCAGCGCTACCGGGCTGTCGAACGATCTCGTGGCTGAAGGCAACCACCGCACCCTCGGTAACCGTCGCGCCGCCGAAGTCATAGGTCTGGCGCACGACGTCACTGCCACTGGAAGAATTGAAGGAAACCGTCCGTCGACCGATCAGCCGACCGTCGTAGGCGCCCTCGCGGGCAGTCAACTCGAGCTTGTAGTTTCCGGCGGCTTTTGGATAGTACTGCAGGGTGACCTCGTCGAGCCGTTCGGCAGGGAAGTCCTCGACATAGAAGCCGCGCCCGAGATTGTCGCCGCCGGTGCCATCGAAGGGGCAGGCATAAAGAGGAGGAAGCGGCGGCGGCGATGAAATGACCCCTTCCGTAACCAGCCCACCATCACTGGTGGTGGCGGCCGCCGAGGCAGCGTCCTTGTCGAAGGCGTACTCGCTCTTGACATCCCGCGTGTCGCCATCGAAGAAGTAGCCGTCGGCGCCGGCCGGACAGTCCTCTACCGTGATGTCGATAAGCAGGTTGCGCGGCGATCCCTGGAAATTGAAGGGCACGTCGATCGGCAGCTGGAAATCGAATGGGTTGGTCGGCGAGTCCGTGCCAGCCGACACCGTGAGGTCGCCCTGGAAGACCAGGGTCTCGTCGGAACCGACGTTGTCGGCAAAGGTCTTGCTCATATTGCCGGGCGTGCGGGTCGTCGACGACAGTTTGATGGTGGTGTCGCCGTAGGTCACCGAACCGAGCGCCGACTCGCCATCGTCTAGGCGGAATGCGAGGCCACTGATATTGCCGCCGCTGATGGCGTCGCCGCTAACGATCTGCTGGAATCGCATACCATTCGTGCACTGCCCTGTGGCTCCGAAAGGCTCGCTGGTGCTGGTGTTGCCCGGTGAGCCCGCGGCTTCGTCCGGGACCACGAACAGCGCGATGGCGGCGTGCAACTGACTCGCCGCCAACAAGGCCGCCAGCGCAATCGCCGGTATTAGCCCTCTGCGACCTGCGCGGGCTGTCTGGTTCAGGAATTCTGGATACATGGTGCACCTCCGTGCGTAGAAACCAATGCCGACGCGCGCACGCGCTCTGGAAACACGCGCCGACCTTTCATCCATACATGACGTAATTTCCGCCCGGATCGCGCCGTACATCTTCACCTGCGTGAAGGCAGCGGGCACCTCATCGGCGGTTCACCCCCGACCCAGGCGCGCAATCAGTGCCTCCAGCCAGGCGGCGGCGCGCGGATAATGGTCGGTCGAGAAGACGAACTCCTGGCCCCGGGCGGCCGAGCGCAGGCGGGTGATTCCGTCGACGGTGGACCAGCGCGACGACTGGCGATGGTAGGACGGCGCGACCTGCATGCCCGACGGCGACATCCACGCGGGAAGCCGCCAATCGCTCGGCCGCCCCGAGGCCGGGTCGCTGAGCCTGAGGAGGCGGTTCAGCCGCGGAAAGGTTCCGCTGCCCGGCAGGCCCGGCCGCCCGAAGCCGGGCAGCGCCAGGCGCCGGCGGGCCAGGTAGAGGACATTGTCGGGTGTCGGCGCGTGCTGGAAATGGGGGTGCTCGCCGACCCGGCGCCGAATCGAATCCGGGCATTCGCCGACCGGCACGACGGAATCGACCTGCAGCCAGCCCCAGATCAGGTGCAGGCGGGGCGCGGCCGAGTCGAAGACAAATCGCCCACGCTGTCTCACCACCCGCTGGAACAGACCGAAGAAGACGAACAGATCGCCGGGTCCGACGCCCTCGTTGCGCAGGTGTCCCTGGGCCGCGCCTTCCTGGCCGAAGAGCGGCCGCCAGCCGGCCGGTCGCGGACGGTCGGCCGCGACCAGGTCCGGATCCAGATGCGCGCGCGAACTGCGCCGTATCCGCCCGCCGGTCAGGTTCGAGACCAGGGCGCCGATGTCACGCCCCGGACTGCCGATCTGGCCGTAGCGCAGCGGCGAACGCGGATCGGGAATCGGCAGCGACACGATCCGCCCGTCCGGCAGGATCGGGCTGGGTACGCCGCCGGCCGACGAGTCAAAGCCCTTGCGGCTGAGGATGATCTTCATGACAGACCTGCCACCAAATTGCCGAGAGCGGTTTGGCGATGCTAAATTGAAATCGGTGTTGGACACATGGAGATTGTAGTGATCCGGAAGAATGTGCTGATTGGGGGATGGGGACTGTTGATCGTGACCGGCGCCTTCGCCGAGGCGACCAACCACACGCTACCGGAATGTTCGGCTCAAGATCGCGATGTCGAAGTTCTCTCCCGCCAGGAACCCTACTATCCGCATTCTGCGCAGATGTTCTGCGTGACGGGCAGGGTCAAGGCGGCATTCACGATCGACCGTCAGGGCAAGCCGAAGGACATCGAGATCCTCGAGAGCAAGCCCGAAGGGATTTTCGACCGGTCCACCGTGGAAACGATCGAGCAGTGGCGCTTTATCCCGGCCTGCCGCGAAGGCGAGCGGGCCGAACGCGAAGCCGTGCAGACGATCAATTTTCGCTTGCCGGATGCCGCCGGACAGACTTGTGCCGAAGCGGTCGGGCAACTCGACGACAGAACGGCCGACCTGCTCGGCGAGATTGGCGCCCGATATGCGTTGCTCGCGGAATACTGGCGGACCGGTGCTGGCGGTCCAGCGGTGAAGTCAGCCCTGGAAGCGCCTTTCAGCGACTTCTCGGGCGACCTCGCCCGGGTAGCCACTTTTCATCGGCGGTCTCTCGAGGCGATTGTGCAAAACTGGCGGGGCCCCCACGTCAACCGGCTATTCTCCGAGGCCGTCGTTGCCCTGATGCCTGATTCGCTGGAAGATGACCGGGCACTCGAGCAAGCGCGGGAGCGCTTCGAGCGCAGCCGCTCCGCCTTCGACAAGCAACGCGAGCGGGCACGGCGGGTGCATGAAGAACTGTCTGCGGCCTACCGGCGGCTCGAACGCGACACCCGAATGGACAACGAGACCCTGACGCTCCTTGTCGAGCCATTCACCGGCGACCCGGAAGTTTCTTTCGAGCAGACGATCCAACCAGTAAGCAAGTCGATCGGGGACCTTGAGCGGGTTCTGACTTTTCTCGAGTCGAAACGCGAGGAATGGCGAATCGTCGACAACGAAGTCCGCTTCGACCGTGAAGACGACCTCGTCACCTACCAGGCCCTGTGGGAAGACTTCCTGGAGCATCGACACAGGCTCGAGACCGAGGCCTTGAACAGCATGCGAAGCTTCGAGGATTACGCCGACTAAAACCCGGTCGATTGCGCCATAATGAGGCGCCAGTCATCCGCACCGGGAAGCAATCTCCATGAGCAACGCCTACCAGGCGTCCGATATCGAAGTCCTCCAGGGCCTGGAGCCGGTCCGGCGCCGGCCTGGGATGTATACCGACACGACCCGGCCCAATCACCTGGTCGCAGAGGTGGTCGACAACGCCGTCGACGAAGCCCTGGCCGGCTACGCGAAGCATATCGAAGTAATCCTGCACGAGGATGGCGCGGTCGAGGTCACCGACGACGGCCGCGGCATGCCGGTCGACCCCCACCCGGAGCACAAGCTGCCCGGAGTGGAGTTGATCCTCACGCGCCTGCACGCCGGCGGCAAGTTCTCGGGCAAGAACTACAAGTTCTCCGGCGGCCTGCACGGGGTCGGGGTTTCGGTGGTCAACGCCCTGTCGAAGAAACTGGTCTGCCGCATCAAGCGAGGCGGCGAGGAACACGAGATCGTCTTCGCCGGCGGCGAAACCGAGAAGTCGCTGACCGTCGTCGACTCGGTCGGCAAGCGCAATACCGGCACCCGGGTACATTTCTGGCCCGACCCGCAATACTTCGACTCGCCCAATATTTCCCGCCCGCGCCTGAAGCACCTGCTGAAGGCCAAGGCCATTCTCTGCCCCGGCCTGGAAGTCAAACTCGACGACCGCGTCAACAAGGATGTCGAAACCTGGCAGTTCGAAGACGGCCTGACCGACTACCTGACCGAAAGCCTCCAGGGCCTCGAACGCGTACCCGAAAAGCCGTTCACCGGCGAGTTCTCCGGCGCCGACCAGGAGGCCCAGTGGGCGTTGAGCTGGGTGCCCGAAGGCGAACTGGTCCAGGAGTCGTACGTCAACCTGATTCCGACACCGTCCGGCGGCACCCACACCAACGGCCTGCGCACGGGCCTGATCGAAGCCCTGCGCGAGTTCTGCGAGATCCGCAGCCTGCTGCCGCGCGGCGTCAAGCTCGCGCCCGAAGACGTCTGGGAGCGGCTGAGCTTCCTGCTGTCGATCAAGCTCGAGGATCCGCAGTTCTCGGGCCAGACCAAGGAGCGCCTGTCGTCGCGCTCGGCCGCCAGCTTCGTCTCCGGCGTGGTCAAGGACGCCTTCGCGCTGTGGCTGAACAAGCACGTGAGCGACGGCGAGACGATCGCGAAACTGGCCATCGACAATGCCCTCAAGCGCCAGAAAGCGCGCAAGAAGGTCGCCCGGCGCAAGGTCACCGCCGGCCCCGCCCTGCCCGGCAAGCTGGCCGACTGCGCCTCGACCGACCTGGAGGAAACCGAGCTGTTTCTCGTGGAAGGGGATTCGGCCGGCGGCAGCGCCAAGCAGGCGCGCAACCGCGAGTACCAGGCGATCATGCCGCTCAGGGGAAAGATCCTCAATACCTGGGAGACCGACCCGGCCCAGGTGCTGCAATCGCAGGAAGTCCACGACCTGGCGATCGCCATCGGCGCCGACCCGAGCTCAGACGATCTGAGCAAACTCAGGTACGGCAAGGTCATCATCCTGGCCGACGCCGATTCCGACGGCCTGCACATCGCCACCCTGCTCTCGGCGCTGTTCCTCAAGCACTTCCGACCGCTGGTCGATGCCGGACGCGTGTTCGTGGCCATGCCGCCGCTGTTTCGCATCGACGTGGGCAAGCAGACTTTCTACGCCCTCGACCGCGAGGAGCGCCAGGGCCTGTTCGCCCGCATCGAGGCCGAAAAGCTCAAGGGCAAGGTCACCGAAACGCGCTTCAAGGGCCTGGGCGAGATGAGCCCGCTGCAGCTGCGCGAGACGACCATCGACCCCGACACCCGCAGGCTCCTGCAGCTGACGGTCGACGACCCGGCCCAGACCGACGCCCTGATGGACATGCTGCTGGGCAAAAAGCGTGCATCCGACCGCCGGGCCTGGCTCGAGGAAAAGGGCAACCTCGCCGAAATCGAAGTCTGAGCGACAGTGCCCAGGTCGTCTCACGCCCAACCCACCGAGAGGCTCTTGACGAACTACTGACGCTGAATCTGATCCAATGCGGTAATGAAAACGTCAATCCGCAATGGTTCCCGCAGGCGCCTGCTCGGGCTGGCAGCAAGCTCGCTGCCGCTGCTCTGGCTGGGCGGCCTGCCCACTCGCAGTCTTGCAGGAGAGACCATGAATTCGATGCCGATGTCGTTCGAACCCCTCAAACTCGACGACTCCCGCTGGCGCGAGCTCCTCTCGCCGGAGGCGTATCGAGTCCTGCGCCGCGAGGCGACCGAGCGCGCCGGGAGCAGCCCGCTGAACGACGAAAAGCGCGTGGGCACCTACATTTGCGCCGGCTGCTTCCTGCCCCTGTTCTCGAGCGAGCACAAGTTCGAATCGGGAACCGGCTGGCCCAGCTTCTACCAGCCCATTCATCCCGATCACATGCAGACCCGCAAGGATTTCCGCCTGATCTGGCCGCGCACCGAGTATCACTGCGCGCGCTGCGGCGGCCACCAGGGCCATGTCTTCGACGACGGCCCCGAGCCGACCGGCAAGCGCTGGTGCAACAACGGGGTGGCGCTCGATTTCGTGCCCGAGGGCGAATCGCTGCCCGAATTGCGCCAGGCCGGGTGAATCAGTGAAAACGCCGATGAACGCAGTTAAACGCAGATCGCTGAATACCTTCACCGCGGCCGTCGCGTTCATCCTGCTTGCAGGCGCGCAATTGGCCGGGGCGGATGAAACGGCGTATGCCCGGGCGACCTTTGCCGGGGGATGCTTCTGGTGCATGGAGCCGCCCTACGACAAGGTAGACGGCGTGGTCGAGACGATTTCCGGCTTCAGCGGCGGGCAGGTCGAGAACCCGACCTACGACCAGGTCGTTCGCGGCGGCACCGGCCATCTGGAAGTCGTCCAGGTGGTCTACGATCCGGAAAAGGTCGACTACGAGGAGCTGCTGGAGATCTACTGGCCCAACGTCGATCCTTTCGACGGCGACGGACAGTTCTGCGACCGCGGTGAGAGCTACCGACCGGCGATTTTCGTGCATGACGATCGGCAGGAGCGCCTGGCGCGCGCGAGCCTGGCCCGTATCGAGCGGCGCTTCGAGCAGCCGATCGAAGTCACCATCGAGCCCTTCGAAGCCTTTTACGCCGCCGAGGATTACCACCAGAACTACTACCAGGAGAACTCGGTGCGCTACAAGTATTACCGCTGGCGCTGCGGCCGGGACGACCGCCTGGAGTCCGTCTGGGGGGACGAAGCCGGCGGCTGACCATGACTTTCGTCACGCTCATCGTGACCGCCGATGCGGCATGATGGGCGCCCGATCCAATGCTCATGAACGGAGACTCTCTCATGCAGAAGCTTGCGTGTAACGGCAGACTTTGGCTTTTCTCACTGCTCCTGACGCTGCCCTTGCTGGCCGGCGCCCAGGCCGGCGACATCGAACCGGTCACCAGCGTGGAAGGCATTACCGAATACCGGCTCGACAACGGCATGAAGGCGCTGCTGATGCCCGACGGCAGCCGGCCGACGACGACCATCAACATCACTTACTTCGTCGGCTCCAAGCACGAGAGCTACGGCGAGACGGGCATGGCCCACCTGCTCGAGCACATGCTGTTCTACGGTACGCCCGACCACCAGGACATCAAGGCCGAGATCTCCGAGCGCGGCGGACGCGCCAACGGCACGACCTGGTACGACCGCACCAACTATTTCCAGACCCTGCCGGCAGGTGAGGAAAACCTCGAGTGGGCGATCCGCATGGAAGCCGACCGCATGGTCAATTCCCTGATCGACGGCGAGGACCTGGAGTCGGAAATGACGGTCGTTCGCAACGAGTTCGAGATCGGCGAGACGAGCCCGTTCCGCGTGCTGATGCAGCGCGTCATGGCCACCGCCTACATGTGGCATGGCTACGGTCGCTCGACCATCGGGGCACGCTCCGACATCGAGAACGTGCCGGTCGAGCGCCTGCAGGACTTCTACCGCCGCTACTACCAGCCCGACAATGCCGTCCTGATCCTGTCGGGCAATTTCCAGCCCGAGCGCGCGCTGGAACTGGTCGAGAACCACTTCGGCGCCATCCCCGAACCTGAACGCAGCGGCGACATGAAACTGTGGCCGACCTACACGCGCGACCCGGCCCAGGACGGCGAACGCAGCGTCAACGTCCGCCGTGTCGGGGAATTCCAGATGGTCATGGGCGCCTGGCACGTGCCGGCCTCCGCTCATGCCGACTACGCCGCCATCCAGGTACTGGCCCATGTGCTGGGAGAAGCCCCCAGCGGTCGACTGCACCAGGCCCTGGTCGAGCAAGAACTGGCCAGCCAGGTCGGCGCGTTCTCCATGGCGCTGGGCGAGCCCTCCCTGCTGATGACTTTCGCCCAGGTCGATCGCGACGACGATCTCGCAGCCGCGCGCCAGGCCCTGATCGACACCATCGATGCCGTGGCGGACAATCCGCCGACGCAGGAGGAAGTCAGCCGGGCAGTCAATGCGCTCAAGCGCAACGTCGAAGTCACGCTCAACGATTCCAATCGCGTCGGCATCGAGCTGAGCGAATGGGCCGCCAGCGGCGACTGGCGCCTGATGTTTCTCAATCGCGACCGGCTCGACGAGGTCACCGTCGACGATGTCGTGCGCGTGGCCGACAAGTACCTCAAACGCGACAACCGCACCCTGGGCCAGTTCATCCCCGACAGCGACCCCCAGCGCGCGGAAATTCCCGAAGCACCCGAAACCGAGGAACTGCTGGCCGACTACCAGGGCCGCGAAGGCCGCAGCCAGGGCGAGTCCTTCGACCCGACGGCCGAGAACATCGAGAGCCGACTGGTTCGCTTCGAGCTGGCCAACGGCGCGAAGGTCGTGCTGCTGCCGAAGGAAACGCGCGGCGATCGCGTCGAGGGCCGCATCGTCATGCGCACGGGCACCCTCGAGAGTCTGACCGGTATGGGCGATGTGCCCGGCACGACCGGCGCGATGCTCATGCGAGGGTCGGAGAACTACGATCGCCAGGCGATTCGCGACCGCGTCAGCGAGCTGCAGTCGACCCTGTCGATCAACGGCGGCGCCACGGTTTCGGCCAGCATGGAAAGCGTCCGCGACAATCTCGGCGACTTGCTCACGCTGACCGCCGACGTGCTGCGCAACCCGACCTTCGATCAATCGGAGCTGTCCGAACTGCGGCGCCAGCAGCTGACCCAGCTCGACCAGTCGCGCGATGACCCCATGTCGGCCGCCTCGCGAATGCTCGGTCGCCACAGCAACCACTACCCGCCGGAGCATCCCGAATACACGCCCAGCTGGGAGGAAGCCGAAGCCCGGATCGAGGCGGTCGAGCGCGACCAGCTTGTCGACTTCCACCAGCGCTTCTACGGTTTCGGCCCGGGTACGACAATCAGCTTCGTCGGTGATTTCGACCCCGAGGAGCTGCGCGGGCAGCTGGAATCCCTGTTTGCCGACTGGGACCAGGAGATCGCCTTCGAGCGCTACGAACGTCCCTACCATGAGCCCGAACCGGCCGCGCTCGAAGCACAGCTCGACGACAAGGCCAACGCCGGACTGCTCGGCAGCCAGCCCATCCGGATGAGCGACGAGCATCCCGACTACCCGGCGCTGTCGCTGGCCGGCCACCTGCTCGGCGGCGGCTTCCTGAGCTCGCGCCTGGCCGATCGCATTCGTGACACCGAGGGCCTGAGCTACGGCGTGGGCGGTCGCATCAACGCCAACAGCATCGACGAGCGTGGCTCCCTTTTCGTGTACGCCATGTACGCGCCGGAAAACCGCGAGCGCCTGGTCGAGGTGCTGTTCGAAGAGCTCAACGCCGCCGTCGACGACGGCTTCGACACCGAGGAAGTCGAGCAGGGCCGGCGCGGTTACCTGCAACAGCTCGAGCTGGCGCGCAGCGACGACGGCCAGCTGACGTCGATGCTCAACAACCATCTCTACCTCGACCGCGACATGCAGCACCAGGCCGAATTCGAGCAAAAGGTCGCGGAATTGAGCGCCGAGGATGTCAGTGAGGCGGTTCGCGAGCACCTCGATCCCGAGCGGCTCAGTTATGCCGTCGCCGGCGACTTCGAGGACGAATCGAGCGAGGAATCCGACGACTGAGTGATCGGGCCGGCGGCACCCGCCCGGGTGCCGCCGGGGTATCATGCGCGGCATCATGTTTCGCCGCGTCATCCTTCCAAGAATCGTATACGCCGTCTACCGTGGCTGGAGCGCGACCTGGCGACTGCGCCGGCGCGAGCCCCCGGCCATGCTCGAGCGGATGCACAAGGGCCAGCCTTTCGTCGTTGCCATGTGGCACGGCGACGAGTTCGGCCTGATCTGCTTCTCCCGCTTCTATCACCTGGCCACCATGACGTCGTGGAGCAAGGACGGCGAATTGATGGACTACGTCCTGCGCAGGCTCGGCTTCGAAACCGCGCGCGGCTCATCGAGCCGGGGCGGTTCGAGCGCGCTGCGCGGCCTGTTGCGCCTGGCAAGACGCGGCTGGTCACCGGTCATCACCGTCGACGGACCGCGCGGGCCGGTTCACAAGGCCAAGCCCGGCGTGCTCGAGCTGGCCCGCATGACCGGCCTGCCCGTGTTTCCCTGCGCGATGGCCTGCACCCGCCATTTGCCCCTGCACCGCTCCTGGGACCAGGCGAAGCTGCCGACCCCGTTCGCGAAAGTACTGATCTACTGGGGCGACCCGATCATCGTCGATCGTGAAACCGACGCGCGCTCGCCGGCGATGACGCAGCGCCTGGAAGACGCCATCAACCGCTGCAGCCGGGAAGCGAGAGCGACGCTGGCGGCCGGAGATTGAGGCATCCCGCAAGACCGGCGCCGGGCCGTGACACGTCTCACAGCGGACCCCGAAGGCGCCTGCCCGGGCTTCGTGCAACGTGCTATCGTTCGCGGCGCGCTCAGTAGCCATTTCTCGAAAAGGGGAGAAACCCGCGGCATGACCCGATCGCCTCAAATGCCCGCCCGGCGCATGAAGCGCCATCCGATGTCGACCACAGGGCTTGCCGGATGCCGGGCATGAACAACGGCGCCGGCAGCGTGTTCGAGAACAACTACTCGGTCATGCTGCTGATCGATCCGTCGGACGGACGGATCGTCGACGCCAACCCGGCGGCCGCCCGCTTCTACGGCTGGTCACGCGAGACCCTGCGCAGCATGCGCATCTCCGAGATCAACCAGCTCGGTGATGCCGAAGTCCGGCGCCGGATGGACGAGGCCCGGCACGAAAAGCGCAATACGTTCCTGTTCCGGCACTGCACTGCCGACGGCAGCGTGCGCGACGTGCAAGTGCAGAGTGGACTGATCGACCATCACGGCCGCAAGCTGCTCTACTCGATCGTTCACGACGCCGGCGAGTACCTGGCGACACTGCGCGCGCTGAAGAAGAGCGAGCACAAGTTCCAGCAAGTCATCCAGGCCGCCCCCGACGCGATCTTCATCCACTCCGACCTGGCTTTCAGCTACGCCAACCATCAAACCGCACGCCTGCTCGGCCTGCGGGACGAAAACGAACTACTGGGCCGGCGGGTCCTCGACTATATCCACCCGGACTTTCGCGAACTCGCCCGATCGCGCATTTCCAGGATGGCGGTCACCGGCGACGGCGTGCCACCGGCCGAGGTGGACATGCTGCACGCCGACGGCAGCATCATCCACGTCGAAGTGTCCTCGGTTCCGATCGAACATGACGACCGATCCGGCATCCTGGTCATCGCGCGCGACATCACGCTCAGGCGCCAGGGCATGCAGCGCCTGCGCCTGTCGGCGACGGTGTTCGAGAACACCGGCGAGGGCATCATCATCACAGACGCCAGCAGTCGTATCGTCGGCGTCAATCGGGCATTCAGCCGCATCACCGGCTACGCCGAGGCCGAGGTTGTCGGAGAGAACCCGCGTCTCCTGCAGTCGGGCCGCCAGGGCCGCTCGTTCTACCGCCGACTCTGGAAAGGGCTGCGCGAGAAAGGCCGCTGGCAGGGCGAGATGTGGAACCGGCGCAAGGACGGCAGCCTCTACCCGCAGCTGACCCGCATCAACGCCGTGCGCGACGACCAGGAAAGGCTGACGCATTACGTGGCGGTCATCACCGACCTCAGCGAGCTGCACAGCTCGCAGCAGAAGATCGAGAAGCTCTACTACCACGACCTGCTCACAGGGCTTCCCAACCGGGTGATGTTCCTTGCCCGGCTAAAGTCGGCCCTGGCGCGCGTGAGGCGACGCAATCACGCCGTCCACGTGCTGCATATCGATCTCGACGGCTTCAAGCACATCAACGAAAGCCTGGGCCTTCAGGCCGGGGACCAGGTGCTTCAGGAAACCGCGCAGAGGCTGCAGGCAGTGCTGGCGCCGCAGCATCTCATCGCTCGCATCGGAGCCGACGAGTTCGCCGTCCTGCTGGCCGGAGGATCGAACGCCGAATCCCTGGCCGAGGCCGCCCGCGCGGCCCTGGCCGAGCCGATCACGGTCAACGACCGCGTCCTGTTCGCCACCGCCAGCGTCGGCATCGCCGTGGGCTGGCAGTCCAGCTGCGATCCGGAGGCCCTGTTGCAGCAAAGCGACGCCGCCTCCCACCAGGCCCAGGGCGAGGGCGGCAACCTCGTTCGGCACTACAGCGAGGAACACGGGCAGTACGCACACGACCGCGTCCTGCTGGCGGCCCAGCTGAGACAGGCCATCGAGCGCCGTGAACTGATCGTCCACTACCAGCCCCAGGTCGACCTCGAATCCGAACGCGTGGTGGGCCTGGAGGCGCTGGTAAGGTGGCAGCATCCCGACCTGGGCCTGCTCTCGCCGGAGCGCTTCATTCCCATCGCCGAGGACACCGGCCTGATCATCGACCTGGGCCGGCTGGTACTCGAAACCGCCTGCAGCCAGGCGCGATCATGGCTGGACCAGGGCATCGACTTCGGTTTGCTGTCGGTCAACGTCTCGGGCGTGCAGGTCCAGCGAAGCGACCTGCGGGACATGGTCGAGCAGGTTCTGGACCAATGCGAGCTGCCTGCCCACTACCTGGAACTGGAGTTGACCGAGAGTTTCATCATGGGCTCGGGCGATTCGGCTTCCGAGCTGCTTCAGGGCCTCAAGCGGCTGGGACTTGGCATCGCCATGGATGATTTCGGCACCGGTTATTCGTCCCTGGCCTACCTCAAGGAATTACCCTTCGACACGCTCAAGATCGACCAGAGCTTTACCCGGACCCTCGATCGCAGCAGCCGGGATACGGCCATCTGCCAGGCCATCGTGGCGCTCGGCCGGGCGCTGGGCTTTCGCACGCTCGCCGAAGGCGTCGAAACCGATGAACAGCGTGAAAAACTGAAATCGATCGGCTGCCGGTTCGGCCAGGGCTTCCTGTTCGACCGGGCGGTCGGCGCCGACCGGGTGCCCGAGGTGATCGAACGCATCAATACCCGCAAGGCGCCCGCCTAGGCGACAATGGGGCCATGTGGCGGCTTTTCCTTGAATCGCAGTGGCGACTGATACGCCTGTGGGCTCGGGCCCTCTGGCCGCCGCGCGACGGCATGGGTCGGAGATCACTGCGACGGGGCCTGGTCATGCTCGCCGTCCTGCCCGTGCTGTTCCTGCTCAATCTCTATCAATGGCTCGGCCTGGCGCTGGACGAAGTGCTCTTTCGCGGTTACCGAAAGGTGGAGGTCAGGCATCCGCTGTTCGTCGTCGGCGTTCCCCGCAGCGGAACGACGTTCCTGCACGGCGTGCTGGCCGAGGACGAGCGCAGCACGACATTCGCCACCTGGGAGTGCTTTTTCGCGCTGTCTGTCACCTGGCGCAAGCTCTGGCGACTCGCCGGCCGTCTCGACGCCGCGCTGGGCCGCCCGCTGGGCCGTCTGCTCGATTTCGTGCTGCGGCGCCTGGCCGGTTCGTTCGAGGACACCCACCCGGTGCGGCTCGACCAGCCCGAGGAAGACTTCTTCTGCCTGCTGCCTCCGATGACCTGTTTCGTGCTGGTCGTGCTGTTCCCCGATTCGCCGGACCTGTGGCGCATGGCCCGGCTCGACACCGACGGCGATACGGCCTTTCGGCGGCGCCAACTCGATTACTACCGGCGCGCCGTGCAGCGCCATCTCTACGTGCATGGCCCGGACCGGCGCTTCCTGTCCAAGAACGCCAGCTTTGCCGGCCTGGTCGGCAGCCTGTCCGAGACCTTCCCGGATGCCCGGTTCATCGTCTGCCTGCGCGAACCCGGGCAGGCACTGTCTTCGCAGTTGAGCACGCTCGCCGATTCGCTGCGTTTCTTTGCCAGCGATGCCGACCCCCGGCGCTTCAACCGCCGCTTCGTCGAGCTGTTCGCGCTTTATTTCAACAACCTGTTCGAGCAAGCCGATCGGCTGCCGCGGGAGCGAATCGCGCTGCTCAACAATGTCGAGATCCGGGCCAACCTGCACGCGGCCGTTGCGCGGACCCTGGCGCGCCTGGAAGTGGAACCGGCGCCGACTTTTGCCGACCGGCTGGAAGCGCGCGCGCTCGAATCGAAACGCCACCGCTCGGCACACCGACACCGGCTGGCCGACAGCAACCTGGACCCGGAATGGCTCGCCGGGCAATTTGCCGATATCCTTGCGCGTCATGACTTCACCCGAGACCGATTCGCTTCCCGTGACTGACGCCGGCCGCCTGCGCGTTCTGATCTGCTGCGATGCCGCCGTCGAGCGCAACGGCGTGGGCTCGTACTACGGCGACCTGATCGAGCAGATCGGTGACTCGGTGGCCGCGATCGAACTGCTGGCGCCCGGCTACGGCCCGAAACCGCTGCTCGCTTTTCCCTTGCCCGGCGACAGCACGCAGCAGGCGGCGCTGCCGGCGGGCTGGCGCATGGCCCGGGTATTCGATCGGATGAAACCGCAGGTGGTCATCATCGCCACGCCGGGCCCCTACGGCATGACCGGCGCCCGGCTCGCGCGGCGGCGCGGCATTCCCTTCATCTACGGCTTCCACACGCACTTCGAGGCGCTCAGCGAGCTCTACTGGAGCCGCTTGATGACGGCTGTGGCCACGCGCTACCTGGAATCGCGCAATCGCAAGCTGTTCGAGCGCGCGGCCCTGACCCTCGCCCATTCCGACAGCATGGTCGAACTGGCCCGGCGGCTGGGAGCGCGGCGGGCCGCCCTGGCCGCCACCCTGCTGCCCGAGCGTTTCGACCAGCCGCCGGAGCCGGCCGCCGGCCCGGTAGAGAAGATCCTCTTCGTCGGCCGCCTGGCCGCCGAGAAACGCATCGACCGCCTGCTGGACGCCGCCCCCAGGCGCCCGGAGCTGAGCTTCAGCTTTGCCGGACACGGCCCGCTGAGCGAACAGGTCGCCGCGGCCGCGCGCGAGCACGACAACGTCAATCACCTCGGCTGGGTCCAGCGTGAATCCATCCCCTTGCTCCTCGCCGAGCACGATGCCCTGGTGCTGCCCTCGGACGTCGAATCCTTCGGTACCGTCGCGCTCGAAGCCGTCGCCTGTGCCCGCCCGGCCCTGGTGTCCACGCACTGCGGCATCGGCGAATGGCCCGAACTCGATCGCGTGCTCTATCGCTTCGACCCCGACGAACCCGACGCCATGGTGCGCGCGCTGGATGCGCTGGTGGACACGCCGGTCGACGATCGGCGAGACCGGGCGCGGGCCGGCGTGGCGGCCTACTCGGCGATTCGCGACGAAGGCAGAGCACAATGGCTGCGGACCCTGGTCGAGGTCGCCCGTGCGACCTGACATCTCCATCCACGATGTCATGCCCGAAACGCTCGAACGGGTGGCCGAACAGCTCGCCCTGATCGAACATCACTGTCCCGGCCCGGTCACCCTGCTGGTCGTTCCGGGCAGGGACTGGTCGTCGTCCGCAATCGAACGCCTGCGCGACTGGGCAGCGGCCGGGCATGCGCTCGCCGGTCACGGCTGGACGCACCGGGCGCGCCATATCCGCGGGATCAGGCATCGCCTCCACAGCCTGTTCGTCTCCCGCGACTGCGCCGAGCACCTGGCGCTCGAGCGCGACGGCATCGTCGAGCTGATGACGCGCAACCGGCGCTGGTTCATCGAGCACGGCTTGCCCGCTCCCGAGCTCTACGTACCGCCGGCCTGGGCCCTGGGCCGCGTCCGCGCGAACGATCTCAAGCCAACCGGCTTCACGCGCGTGGAGACCATGAGCGGCTACCTGGATATCGCCAGCGGCGCGGTGCGCCGCAGCGCCCTGGTCGGCTTCGAGGCCGCCAGCGCCTGGCAGGTACCGGTACTGAAGGCGTCCAACGCGTTCAACCGGCTGCTCGCCCGCCGATTGCCCCTGCGCGTGGCCCTGCACCCGCAAGACCACCGCCTGCCCCTGGCCGGGGACCTGGAAGCCACCCTCGAACGTTGCGGCCACTGACGCCCGATCGGGTACACTTTCGCCCCATGAAAATCGCAAGCTGGAACGTCAACTCGCTCAAGGTGCGCCTGCCGCAGGTGCTCGACTGGATGGAACACCAGCGCCCGGACGTGCTCGGGCTGCAGGAAACCAAGCTCACCGACGACAAGTTTCCCGTCGAGGCCATCGAAGCCGCCGGCTATCGCGTCGCCTTCGCCGGCCAGCCGACCTACAACGGCGTGGCGTTGATCGCGCGCGAGGAACCGCTCGATGTCGTCACCGAGATTCCGGCCTTTCCCGACGAGCAAAAGCGCGTGATTGCCGCGACCGTCGGCGACGTTCGCGTGATCAACCTCTACGTGGTCAACGGCAAGGAAGTCGGCTCGGACAAGTACGACTACAAGCTGCGCTGGATCGAGGCGGTCCACAACTGGATCGCCGACGAACTGACTCGGCACGACAAGCTCGTGGTCATGGGGGACTTCAACATCGCCCCCGACGACCGCGACGTGCACGATCCCGAAGCCTGGCACGAGAAGATCCTGTGCTCCACGCCCGAGCGCGAAGCGCTGGCGCGAATGCTCGACCTGGGCCTGCACGACAGCTTCCGGCTGTTCGAGCAGCCCGAAGCGACGTTCTCCTGGTGGGACTACCGCGCCGCGGCCTTCCGTCGTGGCCTGGGACTGAGAATCGACCTGGTGCTCTGCTCCAATGCGCTTAAACTGCACTGCGCCACCAGCTACGTGGACAAGGAACCGCGCCGCAAGGAGCGCCCGAGCGACCATGCGCCGGCGGTGGCGGAGTTCAAGATCTGAGGCCTGACGGCTGAGGAGTCAGGGAGAGCCTGACCGGCGTCGCGTGGGTTGGCGCCACCGGGCGGTTTGGGGGCCTCGACAAGTCAACTGCGGTTTCGCCCGGCCTGCTTCGCAGGCACTTTCGGCGAGTACCTTTTTTTCAAAGCGAAAAAAGATACGAAAAAGCGCTTTTCAACGTCAAAGTCCCACGATCCGGGCTTTCAGGACTGGATCCGGGAGGGGGCTGGCCCCTTCGCGGAGCGGACTTCGCGAAGACTCGGTCGGAGGATCCGGTGGCGCTGGCCGGAATTGGGGCGAAGCCCGCACGAGGACGGCTCGGCTTCGAAGGTGGCGCGCTGCGCGCGCGGAGGCTTGATCCAGGCGCGTAGGATGCGTGGAGGCCCGTAGGGCCGT
>NZ_JBHJMR010000017.1:0-61045 GCF_042310355.1 Wenzhouxiangella indolica
GCGTCAGGCCAAGGGCGGCTTCGAAAATCTGTGCGCTCATCACTCCGGCTCCAATCAGGGTCCCGAGGCGATGATACCCACTCAAAATTCAACAGAGGCTAATTTCTAGTTGTCGCAGATAATCTGGATCAAGGTCCCACTGATTTACTCTGATTCCTTTTGAGCGGCGAAGGTACTGGGTCGCATACTCCTTACACCGAAGCAGGTAGTGGACATAGCTGGGCTCCAAGTCTGTTTGGTAAAGGTGCGGCTTGGCCGTGTATACGAAGTAAGCCGGGCTTACGATGCCTCGAAGATCGGACACCGCAATTGAACCCTGCCAAGCCTTCATCTTGTTGAGGACCACATCCCCGTTGCAAACCAACTGGTAGGGAGAAAGGTCTTCAGAAGGCTTGTTGAAGTTGTCATCTCTGGATGATTTCGGGATAACTCCGTAGTCGCGATAGACAGACAGGAGCTCTTCTTGCGAGTGTCCTGTGCGCTTTACTCGCCTATACATGCGGCCGAAACGCTTCCAAGCCCAGTGTGAAGGCAAGGGAGGAAGCCAATCGGATCCTTCCGCTTCAGCGTAATTGGAATAGGAGCGCATGGCAGTCAAACGTGCACCTCCCGCAGCAGCGCCATGATTTCCGCACTCACTCGATCCAGATCCGCATCAATCTCGTCCAACGGCCTCGGCGGCTGGTACTCGTAGAAGTGCCGATTGAACGGAATCTCGTAGCCGACGATGCCGACTTTCCCGTCCTGTTCGTCGGTCTTGGACTCGTCGATCCAGGCATTGGGTACATGCGGCAGCACTTCGCGCTCGAAGTAGACCTGGATACTCTCGCTGAGCGGCACATTCTCGTAGTCGCGTAGGTCGCTATCGGGTTCCGGTTCGCCCTTCTTCACGCAGATCTCGGCGTCTTCGTTGTGCTCGCCAAGATTCCTTTCCAGTGGCTTGAACATGGCGGCGGACAACTTGATATCGCCCAGCGCGTTCTTGAGGGCTTTTTGGAAGGCGCTTCGGCTCAGGTACTTTTCTTGCGGCAGTGATCCCAGCGCGGCGAGCAGGGCCTGCTGGTCGTCGGCATCCAGCTTTTCCCAGGTCTTCTCGGCCTGCAGGGCGGCCAGGCGATCCTCATCCTTGGGGTAAAAGGCGAGTTGCAATGGGCGTTCGACGGTAATGCGGCGAAAGCCGAAGGCTTCAGTCGGGAATATCTTGCAGCGCTCGCCTTCCTCGAACTCGCCGTAGAGGCGGACGATGTCGTCGATGGTGTGTTCGTCAAGGTATTTGCGCTTAGAGCCCAGAGACTTGCGCATCTTCTCGCTCAGGTCGGTGGCGTTGATGAGCTGGACCTGCTTCTTGCGCTCGTCGGCCTTGGTGTTCGAGAGCACCCAGACGTAGGTGGCGATGCCCGTGTTGTAGAACATGTCAGTGGGCAGCGCGACGATAGCTTCTAGCAGGTCGTGCTCCAGGATATAGCGCCGGATCTCGGACTCGCCCGAGCCGGCGCCGCCGGTAAACAGCGGCGAGCCGTTAAGGATGATGCCGATGCGCGAGCCGCCCTCATCCTTGGGCCGCATTTTCGAGATCAGGTGCAGCAGGAACAGCAACGAGCCATCGGAGACGCGTGGCGTTCCGGGGCCAAAGCGCCCGGTGAAGCCTTTTTGCTTGTGCTCGTCCTCGACATCTTTCTTGACCTTCTTCCAGTCCACACCGAAGGGTGGATTGGCGAGCATGAAGTCGAACTTCTGGTCCGGCAGCTGATCGTCTGAGAGCGTGTTGCCGTGCTTGATATTGCTGATCTCGTGGCCTTTGACCAGCATGTCGGCCATGCAGATGGCGTAGGACTCGGGGTTGAGTTCCTGACCAAAAACGCGCACCCGCGCTCCTGAGGAGATGGAGGTGATGTACTCCTCCCCGGCCGACAGGAAGCCGCCGGTGCCGGCGGTGGGGTCGTAGACGGTGATGATCTTGCCGGGCGCGATCTTCTCCTGCTGGTCGGTGAAGATCAGCGCGGTGGTCAGGCGCACGATGTCGCGCGGCGTGAAGTGCTCCCCGGCGGTCTCGTTGGAGGACTCGGCGAAGCGCCGGATTAGCTCCTCGAAGATCAGCCCCATGGTGTAGTTGTCATGGGTTTCCGGGCTGAGGTCGGTGGTCGCGAAGCGCTGGACGACCTTGTAGAGCAGATTGGCGTCGTCCAGGCGCTCGAGAAATTCATGGAATTTGAACTTGTCGAAAATCTCGCGGGCTTCGGGACTAAAGCTCTGGATGTAGGTGTCCAGGTTGTCCAGGATCTGCGTCTCACCCAGCTTGCTCAGGTCCATCGGCGAGGTGTTGTAGAACGGCAGATCGGCGGCCTTGCGCAGGAAGGGGCCCTGCGGCAGATCTTCGCCCTCCAGGCGCTTGGCCTCGTCGAGGACGGCCTGCTTGGTCGGCGCCAGCACACACTCGAGCCGGCGAAGCAGCGTGAACGGCAGGATGATGCGGCCGTACTGGGACTGTTTGAAATCGCCACGAAGCAGGTCGGCGACGGACCAGAGGAAACTGGCGGTTTGGCTGAAGTTTTCGGTCATTATTCCGTGTTTTCTTCCGCTTAGGTTAGAGAGGCTAGCGGCCTCGGAGCATCAGCGGTGGCGCCGTTGTAAAATAGGGTCGGGCTCTGGAAAATCGTGAAATCAATCACTTACCGCCCCTTTCGCGCCCGCGAACCAACGCTGGGAGTATGACGATCTGAGGGGAATCTCGCAACGCCGTCGCCTGGACCAACCGTGAGCGGGGGCTAGTCACCGAATACTGCGCGGTATTGCTGGGGCAGCAGGTGCACATGGCCCTCGACGGCGCCGGGGAGCACGAAGAGCCTGGGTCGGCGACGGAACTCGTAGATCCGGTAGAGGCGGTAGCTCGAAGCCCGCTCGTTGGAGAATGCGCGCTCGTTTTCGCTGATCAGGAAGGGCTGGTATTTGCCGGAGTTGGTGGTTTTGACCTCGACGAACAGCTCCTTTTCGTAGTCCGGGTCGAATGAGCGGATGTCGAAGCCGAGTCCATCGCCTTCTTCCCGGCTGGACCACTTCACTTCTTCGGCAAGGTCCGGGCGGCCGCTCTGAGTGAGCCGATAACGCTCGAATTCCAGCGCAAACCGTTCGCCGCTTTCGCCCAGGGCGCGATTCAGGCGCTCGCGCGTGGCGAAATCGATCTTGCGGCCAAGATAACGACGATCCGGCCGCTTGTAGTCCGTCAGACGCTCGGGCGGGTCGGGATCAAACACGCTCGACCAGTCGACCTTCTCCGGATTGGGTGGCGCGGGTTCAGCTTCTGCGCCCTGGGTGAGTTCGTCGAATTCCGCGGGATCACGAGCGATGTGGGCGAGCACGGCCTGCTTGAGCTGCTGCTGGTAGTTGAATGCCGGCTTGTAGCCTGGAATGTAGGGCAGACCCAGCTCTAGAAGGACAGCGCTGATGTTCTGGTGCTTGTACTCTATCGAGCCTTCACTGCGATTGTTGAGCCTGGTCCGCAGCCGCTTTCGGTGCTCTGCCTTTTTGTACGGCTCGCCTCGAATATCCTGGTTGAGCATTGCCAGGTAGTCCTGGACGATGAGTTCGCACTCGAGCCAGTCCCAGCCCCTGGCCGAGCGCAGGATTTCCTCGCGCCCGGCGTCATCAAGATTGGTGAGCAGGGCTTGCCGGAGTAGTTCGGCGGCGAGGGAGTTGCCGAGCAGCTCGAACAGCTCGTCATCGAGGTGGGCGTACTGAATGCATCGTTCGATCACGCCGGGGCCGCTTGCATTGCTGAGTGTGGCGTACTCGGCGCGACCACCCGGCTTGATCTGGTGATGCCAGAAGCCCTCACTGCGGAGATGGAAGAAGGGGAGATGCGGGTTATTGCGATCCGATTCCTCGGCGAACTGGTCGAGATACCCCTTGAACCGGTCTCGCAGCGCCTTGCTGAAAAAGATGCGGTTGTCGGTGATCTCGCCGGACTGAATGCCGTTGATCACCGCCAGCAGCATGGCTACCTTATGCGGGCTCTTTCGCCCACCGGCCGCATTCATATTCAGCTTTGAGAAGCGACGCTCGTAGTCCAGCAGGCCCATAGCCGATCATTTCCCCCAGTAGTTGGCCTTCTTAGGAATCACGTGGCGCACCCCGCCCCTAGGATCGTCGTGATCGCCCTTGTAACGCGGGATCAGGTGGACGTGCAAATGGAAGATCGTTTGACCAGCGGCCTCGCCCGAGTTGATGCCGATGTTCCAGCCATCGGGCTGGTGCGCGCGCTCGATCTTCTCTCGCACCACGGGGAGCGCCGCAACCACGGCCAGCTGCTCGGTCGGCGATGCCTCGAACCAGCCAGCGACGTGTCGGCGGGGAACGATCAGTGCGTGGCCCGGGCTGACGGGATAGCGGTCCCAAAGGGCGAGCACGTGCTCGTCCTCGTGGAACACCTGGTCAGGATCGGGCTCGCAGAAGGGGCAGTCTCCGTTAGCCATGGGGTCAGTATCCATGGTTGAACGGTTGCCAACAAGCCGGCGGCCCACTTGCTGGTTGAGTTCGGATTCTGGGCATTCTTCGCCGGACCCCTTGATTGCGCCGTCACCAGGGTGTGGCCATGATGTCCCTCATGACCAACTCGATTGCTTTCACGATCGCGCTGCTGGCCTGTCTGGTGCTGGTCGGCTGTGCGCGGCATCTCACCGACCCCGGGCGTGACATTTCGTTGCCGAACAAGGGCCATGTGGTGCTGGCCGATCAGCGTTTCTCGCCGCCGGACTGGCCGCAGGCGCTGTATGCCGATGTCTATATTCCGGACGGCGATAGTCCCGATGGCAGTCCGGCGGCGTGGCCGGCGGTGTTGGTGGTCCACGGTGGGGGCTGGGAGCGGCGTAGTCGGGAGGATATGACGAGCATTTCCCGCCGGCTGGCGGATCATGGGTTCGTGGCGGTCAATATCGACTATCGATTTGCGCCCGAGTATCGCTTTCCGGCCCAGCTTCACGATGTGCAGGTCGCGCATCGGTGGATGCGGGAGGAGGCCTCGCGGCTGCGGATCGATCCTGACCGGATTGCCGGGTTGGGGTTTTCGTCCGGGGCGCACCTGGTGGCGCTGGCCGGGCTGGTCGCGGGTACGGACTCATCGCTGAATGCCGAGTACGGGCCGGAGGACGACGGGTATTTTGCGGTGGTGGTCGGCGGGATTCCGTCGGATTTCGACCTGTTCTCGGGCGGCAAGCTGCTGCGGCAGCTCATGGGTGCCACGCAGGACGAGGCGCCGGAAGCCTACCGGGCGGCCTCGCCGATCACGCACGTGCATGCCGATGCGCCGCCGTTTTTCCTCTTTCACGGGACGCTGGATCAAACGGTGCCCTACGAGCACGCCCGGGTGTTGTACGAGGCGCTGCTCGAACACGGCGTACACGCCGAGCTGTACCGGATGCGTCTGCGCGGGCATGTCACTTCTTTTCTCACCCGTGGTGGGGCGATGCGGAGCGCTGTTGCCTTTTTGCATGACATGGCGGGGCGACAGACGGACGGGGAGTGAGTGCTGGCTGTCCCACCTGCTAATATGGTTATTCAGTCTTAGCCGACCAAAGCCGATGGCCTCGCTTCCCCATCGAAAATCTCGCGTCAAGGCAACTCGCTCTGAGATTCGTCGAGCCGTGGCCAGCTCTACGGCCATAGAGACGGGTCAGAGCGTGAAGGCGCTCGAGTGCAAGCTCAAGAACGGCCAGCTCCGTGGGCGTCACGTGACGCTGGCTGCTGCCAAGACTCGGTAGATTCCAAGCACCTTCCCTTCCGATCCAGGCTGGAATTCGGACTGGCTGCCTGAAGCGTCGTAGCGGTTAGTCACAATCCGCCCCCAACTGCTTAGCCCTTCTTCAATCGACTGTACTTCAGGGCCGTTCCCCGCGCCAGGTCGGCCGGGTACTTCTCGGCATTGAGCTTCATCTTCTCGGCCACCGCCGGGCCGATGTCGATGCCTAAGCGGTCGGAGATGGCGGCCAGGTAAATCTGGATGTCGGCGATTTCATGGGCGACGGCCTGTTTGGCGTCGTCGGGCAGGTTGCGGCTTTCTTCCTGGGTCAGCCACTGGAACAGTTCGAGGAGTTCGCCGGCTTCTCCGGCCAGCGCCATGGCCAGGTTCTTGGGCGAGTGGAACTGGGCCCAGTCGCGGTCGGCGACGAATTGGCGGAACTGGTGTTTGAATTCGGCCAGGTCGGGCCATTCGGGGGATCTTTTGGGGGGCTTCACTCTGGTGATCCTGTGGCTTCTGTGTTCGTCAGATGAGCCGCTCGAATTCTCGGAGCCTATCGGCGGTTGCCGGTAGGCAATCCGGTATTGCCATATCCATCAGCGCCCGCGTTCGCTGCAACTGCTCCTCTGACAGGTCAGTACGCTCGGCCAGCAAATTGCGCATCCACTCTTCATGGATTTGTCGGGTCCAGCGGGCGGCAAAGAGTCCGGTGGTCGCCAACCGAATGAGGAAGTCACGCAATGGCGCAGGATAGAGAACGCAGACGTCGTAGACGACGACAAAGCGCACTCTCAGTATCCCATATCCAGATCCTGAGCCTGGTCAGCGAGTTTCTGTAGCGCATCTTCCGAACTCCGCTCGCGCTGTTGCTTGTAATCGAGCAGATCCTTCAAGCGCACCCGCCGATGGGTACCCACCCTGCTGTACGGTATTTCTTCATTTTCGAGTAGCTTCACCAGGAAGGGACGCGAAACATTCAGCATGTCTGCCGCTTGCTGGGTGGTCAGTTCGGCATGCACGGGAATAGTGGTGACAGCATGGCCCTGAGCCATCTCGGCCAGCAGGTCTCGCAGTAGCGCCATGGCGCTGCGGGGCAGGATCAACTCTTCCCCGTCCAGCTGAACTCTGGCGCGATCGCTCTCCGGGCGTTCTCGCAGCAGCCGACTGAGAGCCGCTGCGCTCTGCCGCGCCAGGCTGACGGTTTCCGGGCTCGGGAGATCATTGTTGTGCTCGGCGTGACTCATCTCATCCTTCCCCTGCGGGTTCCTACCCTTTCTGACCCTCAATTTATTCGAAATATCCGAAACAAGCAAGGTCGATTAGCGTCGACAACAAGGACCTGAAGCTCCACAGCGCTCAAGCATGGGTGCCCCGCTCGGCCTCGCGGACTCTCACGATGCGCGAAAGGTGGTAGCTGTACAGCTTGATATCCGACTGAGACAGGGTTTTCTCAGAAGCGTCGAGAAACTTGGGCAGGGCCTTGGGGTTGAGCACCCAAATACCTCGGGAGGCGCCCTGCTCGGATTCGATGTACCAGCCGGGAAAGACAATCACCGGCCGGACGTCGATGCGCTTGCCGGTGGTTTCTTCAAGAAGGGTTGATAGCCAGGACGACTGGGCGCGCGCCTGAATGACGGGATTGCGCTCGGGCTCGAAGCCAGCCTTTGTGATTTTCTGTCCGTCGAAACGGAGTTTGGCTTCGCCTTTCGCGGGTTTGCTCCAGGTCTTGGTTTCGACGGTAAAGACGCCGGCCGGGCCGATCAGGACGTGGTCGACGTTGAAGCCCTCTCCCACCACGTCATGGAAGACCTGGTAGCCCTGTTCGCGCAGGCGCTCCAGGTACTGGCCCACAGCGCGTTCGCCGGCTTCGGCCTGTCTCAGGCGCTTGACCAGGGGGACGTACTTCGCCAGGCGATAGACCAGGAAGATCAAGGCGGCCCCGGCAATAATCGTCCAGGCCCAGGGGCTTGGCTCTGAGATGCCGAGTTCGTAGAACCAGGCTTGAGCCGCGAGCGCCGCGAACAGAAAGGTCCACATCAATGGAACCGACACTTTGTCCAGCGCAATCGTAATGCGCTGCTCGCGCAGCGACTGCCCGGCGTCGCGCACCGGGCGATCCTTGAGCGGAGACTTGGTGGGCTGGCGCTTCGGCATGGGTCTGCCTTTTGGTATCGAGAACACGCAGGGGATCATAGCGTTTTACGTCGGGGATGCGGCTCCGGGTCAAGTTCAGTTCTATACGCGCGTGGATGGGTGTGATCTGAGCTGGGACGTCGTCCTGATGCGTTCCGGCCTTTGGCCTCCACGCATCCTACGTTTGGGCCGCATCGGCTTCGATTCTGCGAGTCAGGTCGTCGGGGGCAAAGAAGCGGATTGGTTTGCGGCCGGGGGCGGATTGATCCAGGAACCCCAGTTCGGCGAGCTCGAGGAGGTCGCTTCTTGCCGTCGCGTAGGCGACATCGTGGCTGCGCTGGTGCGAGCCGAAGGTGTACTCCGCGCGCGGGTTGCGCAGGGCGTGGCTGAGCAACGCGAGCTGGCGGTGGTTCAGGGGCACGCGCGTCTTCAGTTTGCGCTCAACGGCCTGTACTTCTTCGGTTTTGCGCCGCAGGTAGGCATCGAGCGCTTCCATGGCCCGGCTGACGACTTCGAGCTGGTGGAGCAGGAAGTAGGTCAGGTCGTTGTCGTCGGTTTCGGTTCGCAGGAAGGCGCGTTTGTACCTGGCCGGGGCCTGCCGGAGGATGGTCGAGATCGAGATGAACTCGAACAGCCAGTAGTCGGACTGCAGCATCTTCCAGTAGAACAGCGCCCGGGCGGTGCGACCGTTGCCGTCGACGAAGGGATGATCCCAGGCCAGCCAGAAATGGAGAACCATGGCGTGGATGACCGGGTGCAGGAATTCCTGGCCGGTCAGGGTCCGGTTGGCGAACTCGCACAGTTCCTCCAGGCGCTCGGGCAGTACGTTTGCCGGCGGCGGTCGGTGCAGGAGTTCCCGGGTGCGGTTGTCCCGCACTTCCACGCGCTCTTCGTCTTCGGTCTGCAGCCGTCCCGCGCTGTCCGGATCGTCGAGCGTTTCCTCGGTCACCTGGCGGTGCAGCTGCAGGACGAGTTCGGGGCTGAACGGGCGATCGCGCCACTCGCGAATGGTCGCCATAGCCTGGTAGTTGTTGAAGATCATGCGCTCGTCGTGGTCGCGTGGTCGCCGACCGCTGCGCAGCATGTCGACGGCCACCCTGCGGGTCGTGGCCGCGCCTTCGAGCTGGCTGGAGGTGATGGCTTCTTCGATCAGCGACGACACCAGGTAGCGATCGCGCTGGGCGCCGGTGGCAATCAAATCGAATGTGCCGATTCGGCCGGCCAGGCTGCTGTCGATGCGGTGGAGTTGTTCCTGGATCGGCTCGACCGGGCAGTAGTGAAAAGCCGTTCCCCGAAGGTCGTGCAGCGGCACCGATTTACGCAACGGCCAGCGCGCCGCCTTGACGGCAGCCCACCAGTCTTCCGGCGACAGGCCGCCTGGAGGCGTGCGGTGGCGCAGCTTGTCCCAGTGGAAATACTGCCCGTCCGGCAGCGGCCCGACGCTGCCCTCGGCAAGAAGCTCGAGCAGCCGGTCCCTGTGTGCCGTAAACCGCCGTCGCCAGTTGGGAGGGGGAGGGAAGGCCATGATTATCAATTTCTTGAAAAGTGATAATCATTGTAAAGCCAATACCCAAAGATTATCAACATCGCTGGAATTGATAATGTTTGTGAGATGACTGTACGGTTGTCCGTCGGGGATGCGACCCCGATCGACGCTCCAGCGGACAATTGCGGGCGTGTTCGGGCGCGGGTATGTTGGCTTAACCATTCGTCCGTCTCGGGGAGTCACGGCCTATCTGAACGCCGACGCCTGACGCATAAACAATTTCTATACGCTGTAGCGCATATTGACAGTCTATGCGCTGTGGCGTATATTCCTGCTTTATGCGCTCCAGCGTATCAGCGGGATATCAGGAGGCGGGCCATGGTGGAAATCGTTCGATCACCAAAGTCCCTGGGCGTGGCATTGCGGCGCCGCAGGCGTGAGCTCGGACTCACGCAAAGAGACCTCGCCGCACGGGCGGGTCTTCGCCAGGGCACCATTTCGCAAGTAGAAAACGGGCTCGAGACGATGAAGCTCCGAACCGTGATGGACCTGCTTCGGGCCCTGGAGCTGGAGATCGCGATTCAGCCGCGCAGCAAGGGCTCACACGACGAGATTGCGGACCTGTTCTGATGCCTCGGCGACGAAAAGGCAGCAGACTCCAGGTGGCCCTGAACGGGCGGCGCGTCGGGGTATTGGATCGGGCCGCCACCGGCGCGATTACCTTCGCCTACGATTCCGATTGGCTCGCCGATGACCGGCGCTCGATTCCTGTCTCCCTGTCACTGCCGCTGCGGGAAGAACGCTACAGCGGTAGCGTGGTTTCGGCGTACTTCGACAACCTGCTGCCCGACAACGACGAAATCCGCAGGATCGTTGCCGAACGCGTCGGGGCGGATGGAACCGACGCATTCAGTCTTCTGGACAAGATCGGGCGTGATTGCGTGGGCGCGCTTCAGTTTTTACCCGAAAGCGACGAAATGGTCGCGCCGGGGGCGCCTCGCTGCGCTTCGCTCAGCGACGCCGATGTGGCCGAGACGATCCGCGACCTGCCCACCGCACCCCTGGGAATACGAGCGGACGGCGAGCGCGAGGTCCGCATTTCCATTGCCGGCGCACAAGAGAAAACGGCCCTGCTCTGGCATCGGGGCTGGTGCCGCCCCGAAGGTTCGACGCCAACCACTCATATCCTGAAGCCACAGCTCGGTGAGCTGGGGAATGGTCTCGACATGCGCAGGAGCGTCGAAAACGAGCACTTCTGTTTGACGCTGTGCAGAGAGTTGGGACTGGAGTCAGCCACGACTGAAGTGCTGGACTTCGAGGATGTCCGCGTTCTCTCCGTTGAACGATTCGACCGATTGAAGACCAGAGACGAGCGGCTCCTTCGAGTGCCACAGGAAGACTTCTGCCAGGCGCTTTCCGTACCGCCGACTCGAAAGTACAACCGCGACGGCGGACCAGGTCTCCGGGAGTGCCTGGATCTGCTCGGCGGCAGCGACGATCCGCAACGGGATCGCCAGCGATTCCTCAAAGCCCAGATCGTCTTCTGGTTGCTGGGCGCACCCGACGGCCATGCCAAGAACTTCAGTATCTTCCTGACGGCGGGTGGGCGGTACCGGATGACGCCCTTGTATGACGTCATGTCCGTTCAGCCAGCCTACGCGGCCGGAAAGCTTCGTCGGAATGACTTCAAGATGGCCATGGCGGTCGGGGACAACCGGCATTACGTCATGGACGAGATCCTGCCGCGGCATTTCCGTCAGAGCGCCCGAGCCACCAGCGTGCCGGAAAGTGATCTGGAAGAAGTCTTCGAATCCCTCGGCTCGGGATTCGACCCGGCTTTCGAGCGCGCCCTCGGCGCCATGCCGGCCGACTTTCCCGGAGACCTTGCCGACGCGATCGTGCAGGGTGCCCGCCAGAGGCTGCAGCGGATGGAGGGCGGCTGACAGGCAATGATGCGTTCCGGCCTTTGGCCTCCACGCATCCTACGAAGCTGCGGCCCAGGACGATCCGGGCAGGCCGACCGTAGGATGCGTGGAGCGCCAGCGCAACGCATCTTGATCCTTTTTCGCTTTACTCGACCAGCTCCATTTCCTCGATCAGGGCATCGGCACCGTCGACCTTGTCCATCACCCACAGCATGTAGCGGGTGTCGACGTGGATGGTGCGGGTGGTGGCCGGGTCGAAGTCCCAGTCGGAATTGACCGACTCGATGGTGCCGTCGAACAGCAGGCCGACGAGCTCGCCCCTGGCATTGAGGGTGGCCGAGCCGGAGTTGCCGCCGGTCGAATCCAGGTCGGAGAGGAAGTTGACCGGGACCGAGCCGATGGACTCCAGTTCGTAGGGCCCGTAGTCGCCTTCGCGGATCAGCTCGAGCTGGCGTTCGGGGGCGTTGAAGGGTTCTTCGCCGGTGTTCTTGGCCAGGATGCCTTCCAGGGTGGTGAAGGGCTCGTAGATCAGGCCGTCCTTGGGCGAGCCGCCCAGCACCGTGCCGTAGGTGATGCGCAGGGTGGAGTTGGCATCGGGGTAGGCGGCGTAACCCTGGTCTTCCTGCCAGGCGATGATCGCTTCCATGTAGTCCGGGCGCAGGATCTGCATGCGACCGGCGCGGTCCTCGGAATCGCGCTCGAGCTTCATCTGCTGGTCGTAGAGTGCCGCGGCGAGCTGGATGAAGGGGTCTTCGCTGTTGTCGAGGGTTTCCGGGTCGGCGTCCATCAGTTCCAGGCGCCGCTCGACATCGCCCAGCTCGGTTTCGGCGTAGAGGCGGTCGAGGGTCTTGCCGACCTGTTCGGCGTCCCAGTCCTCGGGCAGGTCGAGGGCCTCGTCCAGGGCGTCCACCCGGGCCGTCTCGGGCGCGCTCATGTACTGCTCGAGAAAATGCATCCACACGGCCTTGTCGACGGCCGGGTCGTAGCGGCGCTCGATCGCCTGCATGCTTTGCTTGAAAAAGGCCATGTCGCGTTCCTGGTAGCCGGACTCGCGTTCGGCGTCGGGCTTCTGGCGCTCCCTCGACAGGCGATACAGGCGCTGCGCGGCCGAGAGCAGGCTCGAGCGCGTGGCGTTGTCGTAGTACCAGTCGTCGCGCGCGGCCTGGGCCGATTCTTCGCTCAGGGCGTCGAGTTTTTCCAGCGTCTCGTCATAGCCCTCGTCGGGGGCTTCGGCCTCGATCCAGTCACTGAGCGCTTCCTCGCGCTGGCGGCGGCGCTCGACCAGGCCGACGCGGCGCGCGCCCTCGATCTGGCCGCCGTAGTTCTTGTGGTAGTTGTTGAGACCGGCAAGCAGGCTCTCGTACTTGATGCGCGCGTCCGATCCTTCCGGGGCGGCTTCCTCGATGGTCGAGATCCAGCCTTCGAACATCTCGATGGTCTTGGGGTAGCGCCATTCGAAGGTGTTGGTCACTTCCGGCAGGCGCGTGTAGCGCTGGGTGGAGCCGGGGTAGCCGGCGGCCATCACGAAATCGCCCTCGTCGAGGCCGGCGCTGGATACTTTCAGGTAGTGCTCGGGCTCGAAGGGCACGTTGTCTTCGGAATGCTCGGCGGGCTCGCCGTCGGGGCCGACGTAGGCGCGGTAGAAGGCGAAGTCGCCGGTATGGCGCGGCCACATCCAGTTGTCGACATCACCGCCGTACTTGCCGATGCTGTCGGCCGGGCCGTAGACCAGGCGCACGTCCTGGATTTCCAGGCGGTCGATCAGCTTGTACTCGAGTCCGCCGTGGAAGCTGGCGACCTGGCAGCGATGGCCGGGCTGCTGTTCGCACTCGGCGATGAGTTCCTTCTCGCGCGCGTCGATGGTCTCGTATATGGACCGGCCGCTCATGTCGGCGTTGATGCCCTGGCGGATGCGGTCGGTGACGTTCTTGACCGCCACGGTGACGTACACGCGCGTGCCCGGGGCGGCCGGCAGTTCGGCGTCCAGGCTCTCGGCCAGGAAGCCCTCTTCCAGGTAGTTCTTCTCGGACGTGGCGTTGTACTGGATGGAGCCGCGCGCGCAGTGGTGATTGGTCACGACCAGGCCATCGGGCGAGACGAAGCTGGCGGTGCAGCCGCCGAGCGAGATCACCGCGCCCATGGGAAAGTCGGTCAGCCGGGTGAGGCTGTTCGGGTCCAGTTCCAGCCCGGTCTCGCGCAGGTCCTCGGCGATCAGCGGCAGCTGGTCGGGGGTCCACATGCCTTCCTTGGCCCAGGCGGTATTGGCCAGCAACAGCGCGGCGGCGAGGGTGATCGATGCGTGTTTCATCGGTTTACTCCGGTTCGGGGGCGTTTCAAACGGGCAATGCTACCTGAAATCGCGAAAGCGCCGGACGCGCGGGTTCCGGGTTCCGGGTTCCGGGTTCCGGGTTCATGGCCGCCAGCCCGGGTGGGTGCTAGTGTTCCGGGACATTTCAAGCAAGGAGCTTTGCCATGAGCGAACGACACGACCGGGTTCTGCTGATCACCGGCGCCTCCAGCGGCATCGGCGCCGAGACCGCACGGCACGCGGCGAAGGCCGGCTATCGGCTGGCCCTGTGCGCGCGCTCCAAGGACAAGCTCGACGCCCTGGTCGACGAGCTGGGCGCCGATCGCGCCTTCGCCACGACCTGCGATGTCACCGATTTCGAGGACCAGAAACGCATGGTTGAGGCGGTGATGGACCACTACGGCCGCATCGACGCGGTCTTCGCCAACGCCGGTGTCGGCGGTCGGCCGGCCGGCTTTGCCAGCGGCTCGGTCGACGACTGGAAGCTGATGGTCGACGTCAACATCCTGGGCGCGGCCTACACGCTGCGCGCCACGCTCGAGGAGGTGAAAAAGAACAAGGGCCACGTGCTGCTGACCGGCTCGGTGGCCGGACGCCGCACGCTGGCCGGCTCGATGTACTCGGCCACCAAGTGGGCGGTATCGGCCATCGGCTACGGCCTGCGCGCCGAGCTCGAAGGAACGGGCTGCCGGGTCACGCTGATCGAACCGGGCATGGTGGACACGCCGTTCTTCGACGAACCCAAGCCGGATGTCCTCAAGGCCGAAGACGTGGCCCGCACGGTGATGTTTGCGCTCGGCCAGCCGAAACACGTGGATGTCCACGAACTGATGGTGTTGCCCACCCCGCCGGAAGACGAGCCGGGCTGAGGGCCGGGGTTGTGTCTCTCCCGGATGGCATGATTGTGAAAGGTTTCACGTTTATATGACCTCTACAGACGCTCTTCGGGAGGGATTTGCAATGGAACAACGGATTTCAACGGCTTCGATGGCACGCTGGGCCCTGGTCATGTTCGCCGTTTGCCTGCTCGGCAGCGGCAGCGCCCTGGCGCAGGGCAAGGGCGAGCCCCGAGAAAGCCGCGGTGGCGGCGGCATATTGATCGACAACGGTGTCAGCGGCGATGGCGCCTGGGCCGTGGAGGTCCTGGCCGGCGGCGACACGGAATTCGGCGAACTCGACGCGGTGGATTTTGCGCCGGAGGACCTGATCTACGAGTTCAACACCTACGTCGATGACGGCGACGACGGCAGCTTCGTGCCCTTGAGCGCAACGACCGTGACTTCGCCGCCCACGCTCACCGACACCGCCGAAGTGACCTCGTCGGGCAGCTTCACCGGCCCCAACGGTCAGATCGACTGGACGGCGGTGGCCGCGATTCCGGCCGGCGAGGCCACTTACCAGGTCACGCTGACCTTCGAGTCGGCCTCCGCCTTCGGCGACGTGCGGGTCATCAACTACTTTGACCAGGACATCCTCGGCGCGAGCGACGATGTGATGATCGTGCTGGGAACGCCTGGCGCCAGCAATTTCCAGATACTGACCCTCGACGATACCGATGACCTCGGCATCGGGCACTTCGCGGACTATGCCCCCGATTCGGCAACTTACGCGGGCTTCGCGGCGGATGAGTTCAGCGAACTGCGGTCCGCGATCTCGGGCGGCACGGCCACCTTCAGTGTTGGCGGCGACATCAACACCACGTTACTGCCGCCGCTCAACGACCCGCGCTACCCCGGCGAGGAAGCCTACGGCCCGGCCGATATCACCGACGCCTACGCCTTCGACCTCGACCCCGGCAGCACGCAGGCCACGCTTGCCTTCTCGCTGGGCGGTTCGATCTCGGGTGAGCCCATCGGCCCCGAACCCGGGGGCGAGAGCCTGTCGGTGAACACCCTGTCTCCCGTCGGCCTGGCCCTGCTGATGCTGGTCATGGCCGTCGCCGCGTTCACCACGCTGGTCGGCCGCCGCTGCTTCTGAGCGAGTGAGCCGCTGAACCCCGCCGGGCGCCGTGTCGACTGACGGCGCCCGGCCTTTCTTTCCTTGCCCGGGCCCACCCGCGTGGCCCTGCAGCGCGACTGCAATCCTGCCTACAATGGGCGGATCACCCGATCCGGAGCCCATGATGTTCAAGTCCCTTCTCGCAGGCGCCCTGACCCTGCTGCTGGCCACGCCGCTCGCGGCGCAGGACACCGACCTTCAAGCGATCACCCACGAGGACGTCTGGCTGATGAAGCGGCTGGGCGCGCCGGTGGTCAGCCCCGACGGGCGGCACGCGGTGGTGTCGGTGACCGAACCTTCCTACGAGGACGACGAAGAAGTCTCCGACCTGTGGCTGATCACCGTCGACGGTTCGGAGCCGCCGCGCCGGCTCACCACCACGCCCTCGGCCGAATCCGGCGTGGACTGGCGGCCCGACGGCGGTGCGATCGCCTTCTCGGCCAAGCGAAGCGATGAGGAAGACGCCCAGGCGCAGATCTTCGTGATGGACATGACCGGGCCCGGAGAGGCGCGGCGCATCACCGAGTTTTCCACCGGCGCGGCGAACCCGAAATGGAGCCCGGACGGCGAGCGTATCGCCTTCGAGAGCTCGGTCTGGCCGGATGCCGAGGGCAGCGAGGCCAACGCCGAGCGCAAGAAGGCCGAGGACGAAGACGGCATCAACGTCTCGCGCTACGAGCACTTCCCGGTGCGCGACTGGGACAAGTGGCGCGACAACAAACAAAAGCGCCTGTTCGTGCAGCAAGCCGAGCGCGGCGCCGAGCCGGCCGACCCGATGTTCGACACGGGGCTGGTCTCCGGCCCCGGCTACGAGGGCGGGCTCGATGCGGCCTGGACACCCGGCGGCGACGCCCTGGTCATCACCGCCACGGCCAACCTGCACCAGGCCGCGCATTCGATCGTGCGCCGCCACCTGTATCGCGTTCCCCTCGACGGTGGCGAGCCCGCGCGCATCACCGACGGCGACGACTTCAGCTGCACCGGCGCGCAGTTCTCGCCCGACGGCGAGTTCGTCTACTGCAACTACGAGCCGATCAACGACTGGGTCTACAACCACAACGAGATTGCCCGGGGCGAGTGGAACGGCGAGCGAATCGCCGGCGAGCTCGAGGTGCTGACCTCCGGCTTCGATCGCTCGGTGGGCGGCTTCGATATTGCCGCCGACGGTGAAACGATCTACTTCAATGCCGCCGACCAGGGCCGCGTGCGCCTGTTCGCCATGGCCGCCGACGGCAGCGAAATCACCGTACTCGACGCTGAAAGCCGCGGCGTCTACGGTGGCGTGCAGGCCGCGGACGATGCCATCGTCGCCAACTGGGAAAGCTCGGCCGTGCCGGTCGAGGTCGTTCGCGTGGCGCCGACGAGCGGGTCGAGAACGGCGCTGAGCGAGTTCAACGCCGATCGGCTCGAAGGCCTGGACCGCCCGGCCTTCCGCGAGTTCTGGTTCACCTCCTCGAAGGGCCGGGAGATCCACAACTGGCTGGCGCTGCCGCCCGACTTCGACGAGAGCAAACAGTACCCGCTGGTGCTGTTCATCCACGGCGGGCCGTTCAGTTCCTCGCTCGACGCCGACCACGTGCGCTGGAGCCCGCACCTGCTGGCTTCGGAAGGCTACGTGGTGCTGCTCACCGACTACACCGGCTCGGTCGGCTACGGTGCGGAGTTCTCGCGCAACATCGAGGGCGACCCGCTGGCCACCCCGGGCGAGGAGCTGGTCGAAGCCGCCGACGTCGCCACCGAGCGCTTCGACTTCATCGACCCCGACCGCCAGGCCGCCAGCGGCGCGAGCTACGGCGGCCACCTGGTCAACTGGCTGCTGGCCACCACCGAGCGCTTCGACGCGCTGGTCGGCCACGCCGGCCTGGTGGACCTGGAGGGCCAGTGGTCGACCAGCGACGTGATCTTCCATCGCGAACGCATGAACGACGGCCCGCCCTGGAGCGAGAGCACGGTTTGGGACGAGCAGAGCCCGTCGAGCTACGTCGAGAACTTCAACACCCCGACCATGCTCACCATCGGCGAGAAGGACTACCGCGTGCCGCTCAACCAGACGCTCGCGGCCTGGACCTACCTGCAGCGCATGCAGGTGCCCTCGCGACTGCTGGTCTTCCACGACGCCAATCACTGGATCATGAAAGGCAAGGAAGCGCGACACTTCTGGGACGAGGTGCACGACTGGCTGGCGGAGTACCTGAAAGCGGAATGACCTGGTCGCAGGATGCGTGGAGGCCGCAGGCCGCAGCGCCTCGGTTCCGGCGCCGTGCAACGATGCGTTGCGCTGCCGCTCCACGCATCCTACGAAAGCACCCCGGCACCCCGGCACCCCGGCACCCCGGCACCCCGGCACCCCGGCACCCCGGCACCCCGGCACCCCGGCACCCCGGCACCCCGGCACCCCGGCAACCCGGCAACCCGGCAACCCGGCAACCCGGCACCCGGAACCCGGAAACCGGAACCCGGAACCCGGAACCCGGAACCCGGCATTGTAGGATGCGTGGAGGCCGCAGGCCGTAACGCATCTGTGCCAGCGGCAGACACGAACGCCTCGCACCGGCACGCATTTCAAATTCCCCCGCGCTTGGGGTAGGCTTGCCGGCGGCGGATTGCGCAAGGGGCGGAAAGGGGTTTCTCCCGGTTGTATTCCCTGGATCGACGATCGGCTCTTTGCGGGCGGGCTGCCCCGTCCTGGCTTTCAACCTGGAGAAACGAATGAAGACGGGCAATATGATCTGGGGCGTCGCGGCGGCGGCGTTCATGGCGGGTTCGACGGCGGCGACCGCCGAAGAACCCACGTACAGCTACATCGAGGGCGGTGCCGGCTACGCGCAGGTGGACACGCCCGGCGGCAAGGGCGACGGCGGGTACTGGGCCGGCTTTTCGGCCCGCCTGGCCGACAAGCTCTACATCAACGGCCGGTACGGGCGCTACGACCTGGCGCGCTACTCGATCCACGCCGCGGGCGAGTTCGAGCTGGGGCAGCTCAACTTCGGCTACCGCCTGCCGATCGGCGAACACAGCGACTTCAACGCCGAGATCGGCTTCGACCAGTTCGACATCAGCGACTCGGCCGGCGCACGCGACGACGACGGCAGCGGCGCGCGCGCATCGGTCGGCGTGCGGCTGCGTTCAGGCTCGCGCGTGGACAGCCGCATCTACCTCGGGTACACCCAGGCGCAGCAGGACGTTTTCCTGGGCGTGGAAGGCAGCTTCCCGTTGACCCAACGGCTTGGTTTCACGCTGCAGTTCGAAAGCTACGAAGGAGATCGCAACCTCCTGCGCGGCGGCCTGCGCCTGGGATTCTGATCGCGGTACGTGCATGAACCCCATCGCTTGGGGTACGCTATTTCAAGCGGGTTGGCGCCCCGGGACGCAGAGGGGGAGATTCTTCCGGTGGTTTCCTATGGTCGGCAATCGGCTCCGAACGGGCGACTTCGCCCGCATTCATACACCTGGAGAAACAAATGAAGGCAACCAACATCCTGCGGGGCGTCGCGGCGGCGGCGTTCATTTCCGGTTCCATGCTGGCCGTGGCCGAGCAGCCGAACTACAACTACCTCGAGATCGGCTACGGGGTTATCGATATCGACGATTTCTCCCTTTCGGGAGACGACGGCTACTGGGGGGGCTTTTCGGCGCAAATCGCCGAACCGTTCTATCTCAACGGCAGCCATCAGCGCTACGACGTCGGCGGCTACTGGTCTTCCGTCGACCTGGACATCAGCAAACTGAATTTCGGCTACCGCACGGCGATCAGCAATGGCTCGGACTTCAACTTCGAGTTGGGTTATGACCGGATCGACGCCGGGTCGCTCGACTCCGACGGCTTCCGCGCTTCGGCGGGCATCCGCAGCATGTGGGCCAACTCGGCCCAGAGTCGCTTCTACGCCGGCTACACCACCGACTCGAGCGGCAACGACGGGGACTACTTCCTGGGGCTGGAAGGCACTTATGCGTTTTCCGAGCAGTTCGGCTTTACGCTGCAGGTCGAGACCTACGAATTCGACCTCAACATCGTTCGCGGCGGTATTCGCCTGATGTTCTGAGGGGCCTCGTTCGGGCAAGACGGTGGGGGTCCGCCGCTGATCCAGCCCCGATCTACACGTGGTGTTGGCAGACGGGGCGGTAGCGTACAGCCCTTGTTCGCGATACCGCACCGTCATGCCCGCTCTCGAGTTTCCCGCACCATTCGACCTGTTTCCGCCCGGCCGCGAGGCCGGGCTGGAACGGCTGCGTGATTTTGTCCCGCACGCCGGCCGGGAATACGCGGCCGGTCGCAACGCGGACTCGGGCCCGGGCCGCAAGAGAGGCGTGTCCATGCTCTCGCCCTGGATCCGCCACCGGCTGCTAAGCGAACACGAAGTGGTTCGGGCCGTGCTCGAACGCTGGGCGCCATCCACGGCCGAGAAATTCATCCAGGAAGTATTCTGGCGCAGCTACTGGAAGGGCTGGCTGCAGATGCGCCCGCAGGTCTGGGACGCGTTCGTCGAAGAAAGCCGGCGGGAGCTGGAAAGGGTTCGCGCCAATGCCGGCATGTCCCGGGCACTGACCGATGCCGAGCAAGGGCGTACCGGCATCGAGTGTTTCGACGACTGGGCGCGAGAGCTCGTCGCCACCGGCTACCTGCACAACCACGTGCGCATGTGGTTCGCCTCGATCTGGATATTCACGCTGAAGCTGCCCTGGGCGCTGGGCGCGGATTTCTTCCTGCGCCACCTGCTCGACGCCGACCCGGCCTCGAACACGCTGGGCTGGCGCTGGGTGGCGGGCATCCAGACGCCGGGAAAGACCTACCTGGCGCGTGCGGACAACATCGAGAAGTTCACGCACGGGCGCTACCGGCCGACCGGGCTGGCAAGGGAAGCCCCGGCCATCCGGGACGAGCGCCCACCGAGCGCCGGCGAGCTGGAAGCGCTGCCCGACCTGCCCGACGGCGGGAAAGCCTTGTTGCTGCTCCATGGCGACGACCTGGTCGGCCTCGACGCGCTGCCGAACGGTGTCGACACCACCGGTGCCGTTGTCTGCGCTGCCGGTCATCCGGACCACCCCTGGCCCTTTGGCGACAAGGCGGTAGCGTTCGTGGGCAAGGCCGCGGCGGATGCCGCAGTGCGGGCGCAATTATCCCTTTCGGCGAACGCCACCTCGATCGAATCCCTCGGCGCCGACGCGCTCATCGAACGGGCGCAGCAGGCCGGGGCCGACTGGGTGCTGGCGCCGGAAGCGCCGGTCGGCCCGCTGCGCGACGCGCTCTTTGCCGTGTCGGCCGAACTCGACGCGGCCGGCTTGCCGCTCTACCGCTTCCGCCGCGACTGGGACACCGCCGCCTGGCCCTTGGCGACGAAGGGGTTCTTTCCCTTCAAGAAGCACATTCCCCGACTCCTCGAACGCGCGGGCCTGACATGAGCGCGCGGGTGACGGTCTACTACGATTCGGTCTGCCCGCTGTGCCTGCACGAGATCGCGCTCATGCGCCGGCTCGACAAGCGCGGGCGGATCGAGTTCGTCGACGTCTTCGACGAGTCCAGCCAGTGCCCGCTCGACCGCGACGCGCTGCTGGCCCGTTTTCATGCCAGGGACGAGGGCGGAAAGCTGGTCTCGGGCGCCGAGGCCTTCGCCGCGATGTGGCGCCAGATTCCCGGGCTGCGGCCGCTGGGCCTGCTCGCCCGCTATCGCCCGGCATCGTGGCTGCTCGAGCGCCTCTACCGGCTGTTCCTGAAGCTCCGACCCATGCTCCAGCGACTCGTCGGCGGCAAGACGCCGGAAACCAGGGGAGATGATGCGTTGCGCTGACGCTCCACGCATCCTACGAATGAGCCGCCGTTGTGCCACCGGCGGGACACGGAATCGTAGGATGCGTGGAGGCCGAAGGCCGTAACGCATCATCCCACCGCCGGGCCATGATGCGTTGCGCTGACGCTCCACGCATCCTACGAATAAGCCGCCGTTGTACCACCGGCGGGGCACGGAAACGTAGGATGCGTGGAGGCCGAAGGCCGTAACGCATCATCCCACCGCCGGGCCATGATGCGTTGCGCTGACGCTCCACGCATCCTACGAATAAGCCGCCGTTGTACCACCGGCGGGGCACGGAAACGTAGGATGCGTGGAGGCCGAAGGCCGTAACGCATCATGCCGACGTCGGGCTGAAGCTCCGACCCATGCTCCAGCGACTCGTCGGCGGCATGACGCCGAAAACCAGGGGAGATGATGCGTTGCGCTAACGCTCCACGCATCCTACGAATGAGCCGCCGTTGTGCCTCCGACGGGGCACGGAATCGTAGGATGCGTGAAGGCCGAAGGCCGTAACGCATCATCCCACCGTCAGACCACGATGCGTTGCGCTGACGCTCCACGCATCCTACGAATGAGCCGCCGTTGTGCCACCGGCGGGGTACGGAATCGTAGGATGCGTGAAGGCCGAAGGCCGTAACGCATCATTCCGGCGTCTGCCCACACTCCGTCGCGTCGAATCTGCTAGATTCCCGGGTTCTGTCACGTACGGGAACATCCAGATGTCCGCAGTTTCAAGGTTTGTCCACGCCCTCGTCGCACTGACTTGCGCCGTCGGCCTGGCCCAGGTCGCCCTCGCCCAGGCGCCCATCGTCCAGCCCGGAAAACCCGGCGAGGCCAGTCGCACGATTTCCGCCGAGGACGCCATCGACCTGGCCAGCATCGGCTACTCGGAGGCGGACGTGACCTTCATGACGGACATGATTCCGCACCACCACCAGGCGCTGGTGATGTCGGCGCTGGTGGCCGATCGCACCGGGCGCAATCAAATGACCGACCTGGCCGAGCGCATCGCCGCCTCGCAGGAGGACGAGATCGCCTTCATGCAGGACTGGCTGCGCGAGCGCGGCGAGGACGTGCCCGACCCGACCAGGCACCACGCCATGCACACCCACCACGACATGGCCGGCATGGCCAGCCCCGAGGAAATCGCGCAGCTGGAGAACGCCAGCGGCCCGGACTTCGACCGCCTGTTCCTCGAGCTGATGATCGACCACCACCAGGGCGCGATCACGATGGTCGACGAGCTGCTCGATTCCGACGGTTCGGCCCAGGACCCGGTGCTGTACGAGTTCACGACCGACGTCGTCAACGACCAGGAAGCCGAGATCGAACGCATGACCGCCATGCTGGCCGGCTTCTCGCCGGACCCGCGCGTCGGCCTGGCCGCCGGCTTCCGCGATGCCGGCGAAGCGATTTCCAACCTCGAGCTGGTTGCCGCCCTGCCCAAGCCCGACGGCTTCTTCGACCCCGAGCATCCGGCGGGCCGACCGATCCCGAACGACGACGAGGACGAAGACGAACAGGAAGACGACGATCAGGCGGGCGATGATGAAGCGGCTGACGAGGACGGCGAAGCCGCAGGCGAAGAAGACGGCGGCCGCGAGAACGACGGCAAACCGCGCCCGTCGCTGCTGAGTTTCTCCAACACCGACATGGCCTTCACCGACGAGGTGCTGGTGGCCGGCAACTACCACGGCTTCAACGTCTACGACATCGGCGGCGCGGTGCCGGAACTGGTCAGCTCGGTGGTCTGCCCCGGCGGCCAGGGTGATGTCTCGATCGCCGGCGATTTGCTGATCATGTCGGTCGAGCAGACCCGCGGCCGGCTCGACTGCGGCCTGATGGGCACCGCCGGCAAGGTCAGCGAGGATCGCTTCCGCGGGCTTCGCATCTTCGACATCTCCGACCTGACCAACCCGGTGCAGGTCGGCGCGGTGCAGACCTGCCGCGGCTCGCACACCCACACCATCGTCTCCGGCGACGGCGAGTCGGGCTCGCTGATCGTCTACAACTCCGGCACCGCCCCGGTGCGCGACGAAGACGAGATGGCAGGCTGCCTCGACACCCGCCGCTACGGCGACGAGGGCACCGCGCTGTTTCGCATCGACATCATCGAGATCCCGGTCAAGCGCCCGCAGGACGCGCGCATCGTCGACAGCCCGGCGGTGTTCGCCGACCCCGAATCCGGCACCTTGGCCGGGCTGTGGGCCGGCGGCGACCACGGCGATGAAACGCAGGAAACCAACCAGACCGACCACTGCCACGACATCACCGTCTTCCCGGAGAAGAACCTGGCCGCCGGCGCCTGCTCGGGCAACGGCATCCTGTTCGACATCTCCGACCCGATGAACCCCGAGCGCATCGACGAAGTGGTCGACCCCGGCTTCGCCTACTGGCACTCGGCCACGTTCAACAACGACGGTACCAAGGTGCTGTTCACCGACGAGTGGGGCGGCGGCAGCCGGCCGCGCTGCCGGGCCTCGGATCCGCTCGACTGGGGCGCGGACGCCTTCTACGACATCGTCGACGGCGAGCTGGTGCGCGGCGGCTACTTCAAGATGCCCGCCCCGCAGTCGCCGGAAGAGAACTGCGTGGCCCACAACGGCTCGATCATTCCGGTGCCCGGGCGCGATATCTTCGCGCAGGCCTGGTACCAGGGTGGCTTGTCGGTGATCGATTTCACCGACTCGTCCAATCCGTATGAAATCGCCTTCTTCGACCGCGGGCCGGTCGACGGCGAGGACCTGACCATGGGCGGCTACTGGTCGACCTACTGGTACGACGGGCGCATCTACGGCACCGAGATCGCCCGCGGCCTGGACGTGTTCGAGCTGCTGCCGAGCGAACACCTCAGCGACAACGAGATCGCCGCCGCCAGGGCCGCGCTGGACGGCGACCTGTTCAATCCGCAGACGCAGACGCGCCTGAGCTGGCCGGCCACACCGGTGGTCGCGCGCGCCTACGCCGACCAGCTCGCAAGAAGCTCGACGCTCGGCGCCGCACACGGCGATGCGCTGAATGCCGCCCTCGACCGCGCCGAATCGGGCGATACCGACAGCGAACTGGTCGACACGCTCGATTCACTGGCCGGCGTCTTTGCCGAGCAGTCCAGACAGCACGAGGGCGCCACGCGCAAGCGGCTGAGCGCCCTGGCGGATACGCTCATGGGCATCGCTGACGGAATGGAGTAGGCCGCGATGCGAAAAAGACGGCGGTCCCGGCGCCGACGCAACCTGCTGGTGGTCATAGTCGTCGTCGCCGTGCTGTTCGCGGTCGGCCGGGCCATCCGGCCGCTGGTCGGTTGAACCGAGGTGTTTACCGGGTGGAACGCCCCGCCCGGCGCCTTCGCGGCGGGAAGTGAACCCAGCTCACGACTACCAGCGTCCCGAAGGCCGTGTAGATCACGAGGAACGTCGTCCAGGACAGGTCGAGAAACAACAGCTCGCCCAGCCAGTAGCCGATGAAACTCTGGTCGTGGTACGCCTGCCCGGCCGCCCGGCGCAGTTCCGCCTCCCAGACGGTCAGCGGGCACAGGCGACCGAGCCAGGTCTGGACGACGATGTAGGCGATGACCACCAGGTGGATTCCGCGAAACCAGGGATTGCGAACCCATTCCCAGCCGCGGATCCAGCCGGCCATCACGGCCAGTTGCCCGCCGATGACGAAGGCCACGAACAGGGCATGAACCACCAGCACCGCGTCGGCCAGCAGGCCGGGTTGGGGAAGTCTGTGGAGGAATTCCTGGCTCATGGCCTCATGGTAGCCGCCCCGGCGCTCAGCGGCGATAGACGCTCTTGCGGTGCGCGACCTTGACGACGGTGACGATCAGCCTGCCGCCAAGTACCTCGTAGAGAATCCGGGACGGCCCCTGGCGAATCCGGTAGCGTTCCTGCCCGGAGAGCTTCTCGCATCCACGCGGTCGCGGGTCTTCGCGCAGCGCTTCGATTTGCTCGAGTATCCGGGCAACGTCCGGATTGGGAATCCGTCTCAAGTCTTTCGCGACGGACCGTTTGACGACCAGCTCATATCTTGCCATGGGCCTTGAGGTCGTCCAGCAGGGCCTCGTAGTTCATGGACGGCTCGGCCACTCGATCGCTGAAGGCCGACAGGTCTTCCCGATCCTCTGCCAGTGCGGCGCGAACCGCGTCGTTGACGATCTCGGAAATCGAGCGGTCGCTGTTGGCGGCCTTCAGACGCAGGGCCGCGTGGATCTGCGGGTCGAAATAGATGGTCGAGCGCTTGGTGGCTTCGGACATGGGTGGCTCCCGCGCTGAGTATGGATCCAGATTCCAGACTGACACCAGGACGTTTTAACGTCAAGACGTTACAAAGCACTAGGCAGGCACTCCGACGATACCGGCAATGATGCGCTCGTCGATCGGCCGCTGGGCCGGAAACTCGCGGCTGAACTCCTCGAGCATGTGGTCGAGGAGCTGGTCCTCGGCCTCGATCACGGCCCGGCGAATGTCTTTCAGAAGCAGCGGTTTGTTGCGCCCACCCTCGGTGAGCTTTTCGTACCAGACCGGCCGTATCAGGTCGAGCCAGCGCGCGGCGACTTCTTCCCAGTCGGGCTGGTGGCTGGCGCGCGGCTCGTCGAGCATGGTCACCAGGGCGTGGAGAATATCGACCGCCGCCTGGTCCTGGCGGGTGCCGGCATTCTCCAGCCACACGCCGATCACGGCGCGCATTTCCTCCAGGGCACGCCGCTTGCGGCGCGAAAGCAGGCTGCGCTCACCAGCGGCAAGGCGGTCGAGAAAATGACCCAGCATGCGCTCGGCCGCGGGCGTGATCGTCTCCAGGTCGACGGTTTCCGGCCCCAGGCGTCGGCGCAGCAGCGCAGCGACCGATTCGAGGTCGCTGACCGGATCGCTGTCTTCGCCGTCGAAGGCGATCCAGCGCGGAATGCCGGTCGAGTCGGAGGTGCAGAAAAATGCCCAGGGTGTATCGGCCACGACCGCGCCGATGACCGAACGGGCTGATTCACTCATGTCTCGCCAGGCGTTGAGCCAATCGGCCTCGATCAGCGGCCGCTCGCCCTCGACCAGGGTGCGCACCGGTCCAAAGGCATCTTCGAGGCCGTCCCATTCGCCGGCCAGGGTCTCGAAGTCGGCAATGGCCTGCTCGGCACTGAGCGCGGGCGAACTGGCGCGCACTTCCTCGGGCAACGGCATGTTGGAACCGAGCAGGTTGTCGACGGTCTCGTAACGCTCGATGAAGCGCTCGTCGCTTTGCAGTGCGAACGCCGGGTCATCGGCCGGCCACCATGCCTCGATCCAGCGGTGCGGACTGTCGAGGCGGTCGACGCGCCCGACGCGCTGCTCGGCGATACGCACCACGCTGGGCATGTCGAGGTGGACGACGACCTGCGAGCGCTGCAGGTTCACCCCCTCGGAGACGCTGTCCGAGCACAGGCCGACCGCCCGGCCCGGCTCGTCGCTGGCCGGCGCGAAACGCTTGAGCAGGCCGCTGCGCTGGGACTGCGCATCGCCGGTGGCCACCATCACGTCCAGATCCGCATCGATCTCGTGCAGGTAGTGGCGGATCACCGCCAGCGTGATCGGCCGGGTGTCGAAGGCCAGTACGTGCTCGAAACGTCGACTGAGCTCGGCCAGGTGCGCGGCCTTGGTCCGCTCGCGCGCGTCCGAGATCTGCCCGGCCAGCTCGGCGATGCGCTCGAGCAAGGCCCGGTCTTGCTCGCAAGCCTGTCGGTGGGCGTCGGCATCGGCCAGCCACTCGGGGAGTTCGATCGACAGGCCGCTGTTCGGTGGCTGGCCGCCGATGCGGCCGACGCCGGCGATCAGATTGCCGCCGCCGGAGCGGCCCAGATTCTCGATATCGCAGACCTCGCCAGCCGCTTCACTGCCCTGCAGATGTTCGATCAGGGCCGCGCGCGAAGAGCGCAGCGACTGCATGATCATGTACTGCGACAGCTTGGTGGCCGCGCGCAGCCGCCCGGCCAGGAAACGCTCCTCGCTCACGCCGCGGCGGGCGAGGCTGTGCGGCAGCACGATCTTCTTGCGAAAGTGCAGCACCCCCTTGAGTTGCCCGGACAGCTCGCGAATCTCCTCGGCGACACGGCAATCGGACTTCGGCTCGTGCAAACGATAGATGCGGGCACGATGCTCGGGAAAGCGGCACGGGCGGCCGGCGGCGTCGCGATAGGCCTCGGGCTCGCGCTCGATCAGCTCGTTGAGCATGCGCTTGGTGCGCCGGACGGTGAACTTGGCGATCTCGCGCCTGAGCTGCGCGATTTCCTCGGCGGTCAGCGAGCGGGTGATCGAGCGCACACCGAGCATGCGTTCGAAAGCCGCCACGGTGGAGGCGTCGAGGTTGTCGGCACCGAGCATGTCGGCGATGCGCAGCAGGTCCTGGGCGCTGCGATTGATCGGCGTGGCCGTGAACAGCATCACGTGGTCGGCCATGTTGCGCAGAAGCTGCTGGGTGCGGTTGGAGGCGACGTTGAGAAAATTGTGCCCCTCGTCGACGCCGAGCAGCTGGGCCCGGCGCAGGTTGGCCAGCACGTTGTCACGGTTGCCCGAGCGGGCGTGGCTGAGCGCGCCGTGCGAGTAGACGTCGACCTGGACCTGCGCCTTCGCGCTTTCGTCGCGCCAGTTGTCGACGACCGAGGGCGGGCAGATCAGCAGCGCCTTGCCCTGCCGCAGGCGGCTGGCGGCCAGGATCTCCTGCATCTTCGCGCCCATCAGGTGCATGCCCGCCCGGGTCTTGCCCGAGCCAGTGGCGTCGGCAACCAGCACGCTGCCGCGTTCTTTCAGGATGTAGAGCGCCTGGGCGATGCCCTGGCGCTGCGAGGGCCACAACCTCGCGTCCTCGGCCAGGTAGCGTTCGCGCAGGTAGCGCCCGGCCCAGTCGCCTTCGAGCAGCTCGAGCGCGGCCCGGGCCAGGGCGTCACGCCAGCCCACCACCTGCAGCAGGGCCTCGAGCAGCTCGATCAGACGCTGGTTGAAGTCGCGGCCCAGCTCCCAGATCTGCTCGGCGATCTGCACCGTCTCGTCGAAGCGACGGCGCTCTTCACCCCGCCGCCCGGCCTCGAAGCGGGTATTGGCCTCGAGCTGGTGATGGAAGCCGGAACGGGTAAAGTTGCTCGATCCCAGCGAGGCGGCGGCATCGGCGACAAAGATCTTGGCGTGCAGTCGCCAGGCCGAGCGGGCGACGTAGCGGGCGCGCAAGCGCCCGGATCGAAGGCGATCCAGGCAGGTGAGCACGCGCGAGGACAGCAGAACTGAAAATCCGCGATCGAGCCAGTATTCCTTCATCGCCCTGGGCAGATCGTAATCGCCCACCGCCCAGGTCGTTCCGCCCGTGTCGTAGGGCTCCGAGCCGAAAACCACGCGAACGTCGCTTTCGGCTTCGGCCTCGGCAACGAACTCCACCAGGCGGTCGAGCCCGGCATATCCGGTAACGATCAGGGGCCGCTTCGAGGCCTTCAGGTCGGCCAGCACGACATCGGCCACCGCCGCGTCGTCGCGGTTGAGCGGAAAGCGCCCGGCCGCCGGCCAGTCGCCCGACAGCGGCGCGGCGCCGCGTGCGGCGGTGAACAGATCGAGCGTATCGCGGTCTCGTTTGGTCATCGGCCCGGCGGCATCCGTGCTCAGCGGCGACAGGAGAGGCAAGTGCTGTCAATTCTACGCAGTGGTCACGATGCCATGTGTTCGGCTCGAACCATCAGCTGGCCCGAGGTGCGCATCGGACCCGTCGCTCGGGCGGATTTGAATCCTCGAAGAGCGATTGGATAGACTTCATCTCTCACCGGGGCGAATGCGGAGAAGGACAGTATGTTGCGTAATAGAACAAAGGCGCTGGCAACGCGATGGGCACGACATGCAAGCAGGGACTCGCGCCCCTTGCTGTGGTCCGGAATCCTCGCCGCAAACGGCCTTGTGTTCCTGGCGCTGTCCGCCCTTCCGGCCGTATCGAGTCCGGTGCTGGCCATGCTCGCCTTCTTGGTGTTGGGCCTGGCAGCGTGCCAGTTCGAACGGGCCGGTTTCATCGAACTGCTGAGGGATACCGGGACCGGAGAGAAGGAAGGCAACGAACCGGGCGGATCATCGGATCGGTGGGGCTCGACGATCAGTCCGGATAGCCGGTGATATCGCGAATATCGCGGTAGAGCGGTTTCAAACGCTTGTAGAGCCGACGATAGACTCGGCGGTAGAGTTTTTCGTAGATGACGTGGTTGATCTCGTCGGGCTCGACGCGGTGGCCCACGCGCGTCATTTCCCGGGTGGCCACGCGCACGCTCGGGTACCAGCCCAGGGCGTAGGCGGCCAGCACGGCCGCGCCCAGTCCGGACGTCTCGACCGTGTGCGGGCGTTCGACCGGGCAGTTGAAGATATCGGCGGTGAGCTGCATGACCGTCTCCGAGCGCGCGCCGCCGCCGCAGACCCGTAGCACCTGCAGTCGTCGGCTGGAACGGCGCTCGATGCGCTCGGCGCCCTCGCGCAGGGCATAGGAGATGCCTTCGAGTAACGCCCGGTAGAGATGGGCGCGGGTGTGCACGTCGCCGAAGCCGATGATCGCGCCTTTCGCCTCGGGCCCGGAATCGACGTCGTGGCCCCAGTAGGGCTGCAGCATCAGGCCCAGCGAGCCCGGAGCGACCTCGTCGACCAGTTCGTCGAGCAGGGACTCGGCGGTCACACCCGTCGCCTCGGCGCGCTGACGCTCTTCGAGCCCGAACTGCTCCTTGAACCAGCGCACCATCCAGAACCCCCGGGGCACGGCGGACTCGACCATGAAGTATCCGTGTCGTGCCGCCGGGAAGGCGGGCATCGGTGGCCGCGCTTCGAAGTAGCGCGCGCTGTGGACGCTGATGGTCGAGCGCGTGCCGAAACTGATGCAGCCGTAATTGCGATCGCTGATGCCCGCCCCGACCAGGTCGCAGGCCTTGTCCGCGCCGGCGGCGATCACGGGTAGGCCGGCGTTCAGGCCCAGGTGCCCGGCGGCCGATTGCGTGAGTTCGCCGAGCGGGTCGCCCGGGTTGACCAGCTCCGGAAGCTGCTCGCGGCGAAGCGACAGCGCGGGCCAGCGCCAGTTGCCGGGGCCGGCCCAGCAGCGGCCGCGGTAGTTGAAGGGCAGGTAGCCGACCTGGCTGCCCACCGAATCGACGAGCTTGCCGGTCAGCCTGAGATTGAGAAAGCCCGAAACACCGACGAACGCGGCCGTCTTCTTCCAGGTTTCGGGCTCATTAGCCGCCAGCCAGTTGCATTCGGCATTCTCGCGCAGGTGCTTGAGGGCCCGGGCGCGACCGCCCAGGGCGCTCAGAACGCGCCAGCGCAGGGGCATCTTCGGGAGACGATCGATGTCGACGCGGCGGCGGTCGGTCCAGAGGATGGCCGGGCGCAGCGGGCGCCCGTCGGCGTCGAGGCAGATCTGCGTGCCGCGCTGGGTGGTGACCGCCACGGCCGCGACCCGGGCCGGATCGTGGCCGTCTTCCCAAAGCGCGCGGCAGGCGCGGCCAACCTCGTTCCAGTACAGTTCGGGGTCCTGTTCGGCCCGGCCCGGCGCATCGGAAAACCAGGGCTCGATCTCGATCTTGTGCCGGCCGGCGAGTTCACCGCGGGCGTCGAACAGCAGCGCACGAATGCTTTGCGTGCCGTTGTCGACGGCGAGAATCAATGGCTGGTCATCGTCGCTCATGTTCACTCTCCTGGGTGGTGCGCTCCGGGCAGCGCGTAGTGGCGGGCGTGAATGGCCTGGTAGCGCTGCCACTCGGCCTGCCAGCGTAACGCGTCCCAGCCGAGATCGCGTCGACACAGTGTTTCGACGGCCTCGGCCAGATCCGCGCCGCCGCGCGCCAGCAACAGCCCCACGCGGCTGCGACGCAGCAGCAAGTCGTCGAGATGGACCACGGCCTCGCGCCGGGCGGAAAACGCCAGTTCGGCCCAGAGCGTGTCGGTACCGGGAACCGGTTCGAGCTCATCCGGCACGGCCTCGGCCAGCAGGCGCGCGGCCGCGGCCCCGAAGCAGCCGACCAGGCGTCGCGGCTGCTCGTTGTCGAAGCGCAGGCCGGTCAGATGCAACGGCGGGTGCGAAAGCACGGGCTGGTCGTGCGCCGGGGAAAATTCGCGGCCGATCATGCGAGCAGCGCGCCGGAGCACGTCGATGGCCATCAGCCGGAAAGTGGTCAGTTTGCCGCCGGTGACCGTGACCAGGCCGTTCTCGACCAGGACGAGGTGGTCGCGGCTGGCCTTCGACGGGGCGACGCGGGCGGGGTCGTCACCGGCGCCGGCGACGATCGGGCGAATACCGGACCAACTGGATATGACGTCGGCTTCAACGATGCCGCCGGCCGGAAACTGCGCATCCACCGCCTCGAGCAGGTAGTTCAGCTCCTCGCGCGCAATGCCGGGTTCGTCGTCGAGATCGCCGTCGTAATCGATGTCGGTGGTGCCGACCACGGTGCGCCCGGCCCATGGATAGAGGTAGACAAAGCGCCCGTCGCGCGGGTGTCGGCAAGCCAGGGCCTGGAACACCGGCAGGCGCCAGGCCGGCACGACCAGGTGCGAACCCTTGAGCGGGCGAAGGCGCGGCGCGCCGCCGACAGACTGTCGCAGTCGATCGGCCCAGGCGCCGGTGGCGTTGACCACGCAGCGGGCCTTGAGGCTGAAACGGCGGCCTTCGACCTCGTCGACCAGCTCGACGCCGTCGACCGTGTCACCCGATTGCTCGAGGGCTTCGACGCGCAGGTAGTTGACGGCCTGTGCCCCGTCGCGGCGGGCCTCACTGAGCAGGCGCATGACCAGGCGGGCGTCGTCGGTAACCGCGTCGACGTAGCCGACCGCGCCCTGCAGGCCGGTCTCGTCGAGCCCCGGCAGCAGCCAGGCGGTCTCATTGGCCGAATGAAAACGGTGCCGGCTCCTGCCGGCGAAGCGGTCGTAGCACCAAAGCAGCGCGCTGAACACGCGCCGGCCCGGAAACTGTCCCTTGCGAACCGGGTAGAGGAAGGGCAGTTCCTCGACCAGGCCCGGTGCCTCGCGCAGCAGGCGCTCGCGCTCGGCCACCGCCTCACGGGTCAGGCGAAAGTCACCCTGGGTGAGATAGCGCAGGCCTCCGTGGATCATGCGCGCCGAGCGGCTGGACGTGCCCCAGGCGAAGTCGCGCTGCTCGACCAGCAAGACCCGCCAGCCCTGCCGCGCGGCCTCGCGCAGCACGCCCGCGCCGGTGATGCCGCCGCCGATGACGACCAGGTCCCAGGGCTCGTCGTCGCCGGCGAGGCGATCGAGCACGGCCGCGCGCGATCCGGGCTGCCAGCCGTCGGGGCGCTTCATGGTTCGTCCTGCGGCAGCAATACGCCGGGGTTCATCCGGCCGTCCGGGTCGAATCGACCGAACACGGTGGCCAGCGCCGACAGGCCCAGCTCACCCTTTTCGGCCTTCAGGTACGGTGCATGGTCGCGCCCCACGCCGTGCTGGTGGCTGATGGTGCCGCCCCAGTCCACAACGGCCTGGCTGGCAACGGCCTTGATCCTGCGCCAGCGTTCGAGGGTGGTGTCGTAGTCCTCGCCGACGCGGAAGAGATAGCTGGTGTAGGCGCTCGAGCCCTGGCGGTAGACGTGCGACAGGTGGGTGAAGACATGCACCGGCTCGTCGCGATTGGCACCGCCATTATCATCGCAAGCGGCGAGCGCCTTGCCGACGCGCGCTTCGACGTCGCGGATGTAGCCGTCGACGCGCGACCAGTCCAGCGCGGTCTCGAAGGTATCGACCGCGTAGCCGAGTTTCCACAAGGCCTCGCGCAGGTAGGGATAGCGGAAGCGCCCGTGCGCCCACTTGCGGCCGAGTTTGCCCGCCATGGGCGCGGCCGCGCCGTAGCGCTTGAGGATGGCGCGCGACTGGCGCCGGGCCTCGCCGACGGCAACGTGATCACCGGTGTAGCCGAGCGTGAGCATGCACTTGTCCGCGCCGATGCCGCGCAGGCGCAGCCAGCGTTCGAACCAGCCGAGCTGGCCCTCGTCGACGGCAAGCCGCAGGCCGGTGAAGGTCTCGGCCGGGTTGGCCAGGCGCAGCATCGACAAGTCGATGCGCCGGCGGGCCAGCTCGCGGGCGCATTCGAAGGCGCGCGTCCAGTCCGGCAGGAAGAGCGTCTCGAAGATTTCGTCGTCGGGCAGCGGACTGACGCGCACCCGCACCTCGGTGATCACGCCCAGGCGACCCTCGGAGCCGAGCACCAGTTCGCGAAGATCCGGGCCGGCGGCCGAGGCCGGAAAGGTCGGCAGGTCGAGCGGCCCGGCCGGCGTCTCCACGCGCCCGCCGGCAAACAACTGCTCGATGCGCCCGTAGCGAATCGACTGCTGGCCGCTGGAACGACTGGCCACCCAGCCGCCGAGGGTCGACAGCTCCCAGGACTGCGGGAAGTGACCCAGGGTGTAGCCGCGGGCGCGCAGCTGGGCCTCGACTTCCGGCCCGCGTGCACCGGCACCGAAGCTGGCCACGCCGCTGACCTCGTCGAGATCGAGCAGGCGGTTCATCTTCGTCAGGGCCAGGGTGACGATCGGCCGCTTCGACCGCGCCGGCGTGATGTGCCCGGCCACCGAAGTACCGCCGCCGTAGGGAATGACGATGAAATCATGCTCGACTGCCAGCCGCAGCAGCTCGCGAACCTGCTCGCCGCTTTCGGGCCGCGCCACCGCATCGGGAAAGACGCCGATCTCCCCGGAGCGCAGGGCCAGCCAGTCCGGCAGGCTCTGGCCGCGGGCGTGGCGCACACGCGTCTCCGCGTCGAACTCCAGCAGGGCGTGGTCGATGCCAGCCAGGCGCGATCGAGGAACACGCGCGACCACGTCGGCGAGCTTTGCGTCGACCAGGGGCGCCGAAGGACCCAGCAGTTCGACCAGCAACGACTTCGCCGAGGTCGGCAGGGCCATCTCGACCGACGCCTCACCCCAGCCGTTCCAGCGGCGCATGTGGTTCTCCCTGGTTCGCAGGGTTTTACGTTAGCAGATTCGGGTTGATGGGCTTCTTGGTGTTTTGGTGCGGCAGCCGAGAGGTTGGCGGGGCGGCTGCGCCGCGTGCGTCGCGGTCGTATCTGTGGCGGACGACATATTGGGTGCCGGTCTTGTTCGGGGGGCGCGCTTCGGGCTGCTGGTCTTGGAGGGGCTTGCGACACCGGGCGGTGTGGGGCCTCGACACGTCAAAATCTGTTTCGCCCGGGCCCGCTTCGCGGGGTCTTGCGGCGACTCACTTTTGTCATTCGCGACAAAAGTAAGCAAAAGCGCTTTTCAAAGTCAAAGTCCAACGCTCGGTTACCTCAGGAGCATTGCGACTGTGGGGGCTGTCCCCTTCGGTGAGCGGGCTTCGCGACAGCCCGGCTGGTCGCGTGGTGCCCTGGATCGTTTCCGAAAGTGGCCCGGGGAGGAATCCTGGGCTTGCGCTCCGGATTGACCCCCGCGCGCTGAGCGCGCGCCATCTGCGCGGCTGCGGAGAATCGTAGGATGCGTGGAGCGAAGCGCAACGCATCGGCCGATGCGTTACGGCCCTACGGGCCTCCACGCATCCTACGCGCCTGGATCAAGCCCCCGCGCGCGTAGCGCGCCACCTTCGAAGCCGAACCGTTCTCGTGCGGGCTTCGCCCCATTCACGCTAGCGCCACCGGATCCTCCGACCGAGTCTTCGCGAAGCCCGCCCACCGAAGGGGCCAGCCCCCTCCCGGTTCCAGTCCTGAAACCCCGGATCGTGGGACTTTGACTTTGAAAAGCGCTTTTTCGTGCCTTTTTTCGCTTTGGAAAAAAGGTACTCGCCGAAAGCGCCTGCGAAGCAGGCCGGGCGAAACGCCTTTGACTTGTCGAGGCCCGCACCGCGACCGGCGGGCGCCAACCCACCCCCCGGCGTGCCCCAACCCACCCAAGGCCCGCGGGGCGTGAAGCGCCCGGATTGGGATCCGGAAGCGGGGTTTCCTTCGCGCGACCACCATCTCCGGGATGGTAATCTCAAACCCATGCCAGCCTCCATCCGCATCCCCGAAATGCGCCCCGGCAAACCCGTCGCCGTGCCCGCCGGCGATGTCGAGCGGCTGGCCGATTTCATCGCCGCGCACAAGCGCCTGCTGGTCCTGACCGGAGCGGGCGTTTCCACACGTTCGGGCATCCCGGCCTACCGCGACGGCAGCGGGCGCTGGTTGCAGCGCCGGCCCATCCTCTACCAGGATTTCCTGCGCTGCGAACAGACCCGGCGTCGCTACTGGGCACGCAGCTTCTTCGGCTGGCCCGTCATGGCCGGCGCCAGCGTCAACCCTGCTCACCAGGCCCTGGTCGAACTCGAGCGGCGCGGCGGCCTGGCGACGCTGGTCACGCAGAACGTGGACGGCCTGCACCGTCGCGCCGGGCAGCGGCACCTGGTCGAACTGCATGGCCGGCTCGATCGGGTCCATTGTCTCGACTGCGGCAACGTTGGCGCACGTGCAGCGCTGCAGGATCGCCTGAGCGATCTCAATCGCGACTGGCGCGCCGAGGTTTACGGCATCAATGCCGACGGTGACGCGCGACTCGACGATGACGACTGGCCCGGCTTCCGGGTGGCCGATTGCCCATCCTGCGGCGGAGTGCTCAAGCCGCAGGTGGTCTTTTTCGGCGAAACCGTGCCGCCGGAAACCCGCGCCGCCGTCGATAACGCGATTGCAGCCGCCACCGGCCTGCTGATCATTGGCAGCTCGCTGGTCGTGGGCTCGGCCTACCGGCTGGTGCGCGACGCCGCGGCGCGGGGTTTGCCGGTCGCGGCGGTCAACCGGGGGCGTACGCGCGCCGACGACCTGTTGCGCTTCAAGGTCGAGCTGGGCTGCGAGACGGCCCTGGCGGCCGCGGTCAGCGGTATTGCTGCCCGTGCCGGATGACGATGTCGACGTCGCGCAGCAGGCTGATGTAGCGCAGCACATCGCCTCTGACGGCGATGATGTCGGCGAACTTGCCGGCTTCGATCGTGCCCACCTCGTCGAGCACGCCCATCATGCGCGCCGGCCAGTAGGTCGCCGCACGAATGGTGTCCATGGCATCGACGTCCATGTGGTTGACCCAGACGTCGAGTTCACTCCAGGTCGACTGGCTGTGAAACTTCATCGGGATGCCCGAATCGGTGCCGATCAGCAGGGTCACGCCTGATTCCCGCAACTGCTGGAACTTGCGACCCAGCGTGGGCTTGCGCTGCGGCGTGAGCTGGAAGTAGGGCAGTCTTTCCGGGTGACGGATGGACTGCTCGATGTCGGAGACAATGTCGTCGGGCAGGCCGCGCTTCCACGACGGGTCGTCGAGGTGTTCGTCGAACTCGCGTACGTAGGTGTAGTTGAACAGGCCTTCGACCGTCGGCGTCCAGTACAGCGGGCCGAGGTTCATTTGCGCGGTGCGCTCGCGCAGCGCGGCGATCACTTCCGGTGGATACTCCGGGGCGGTGGACAGCCCGGTGTGCTCGAAGTTGTCCACGCCGGCCTCGAGCCCGCGCAGGATCTCCTCGGGACGGTGGGCGTGGGCGACCACCGGCAGTTGGTGCTTGTGCGCCTCGTCGACGACCGCCCTGTACTCGGCCTCGGTCATCTGGTCCTGGTCAATGAGCTTGATTACGTCGACGCCGGCCTCGGCCAGGCGGCGTACCTTGGCCCGGGCGTCGCGCTCGCCGTCCACGCCCCAGCGGTAGTGGTCGGTGCCGGGATAGGGCGCCTTCTGGATGAAGGGGCCGGAAACATACATCGTCGGCCCCGGGATTTCGCCTTCTTCGATGGCCGCGCGGATGGCCAGGCTGTCTTCCAGGGGGGCGCCCAGGTCGCGGGCGGAGGTCACGCCTGCCATCAGCAACTGCAGCGCGGAAGCGGGCATCACGTCTTCGCGCAGCCGGTCGGTGTAGGTCGCGCGCCAGTGTTCGTAGTCGGCGTGACCGTTGAGCATCAGGTGGACGTGCATGTCCCACAGGCCCGGCAGGACGCTCATGCCCTCGGTCGATATCACGCGGTAGTCGTCGGGAACGGCCAGTTCGCCGACGGTTCCGACGGCCTCGATGCGCTCGCCGTCGATCAGGATGACGCTGTCGAAGGACGGCGGCGCGCCGTTGCCGTCGATCAGCGTACCGCCGACGAGGGCGAGCTTCTCGGCATGAACGGAGCCGGCTGCAAGCAGTGCGGCGAGGACAAGCAGTAGAAAGCGCATGATCGGGGATCCCTCGAGGCAGAGGACCCGAGCATAGGATACCGGGCCGGGCTTGTCACACGCAGCCAGACTTCAGGCTGCAGTCGACAGCACCGCGTTCGAGTCCTCGGCCAGCGCGTCGAAGTAGGCGCGCGTGAGCGCGACCTGCTCGCTGGCGCTTTCCGCCCGGTTGACCACGCGTCGGAACCCGGCGTTTTCGGGGCGATCCTTTGCGTACCAGCCCAGGTGCTTGCGCGCGATGCGAACGCCCCGATGCTCCCCGTAGAAATCGTGCAGGGCCGCGAGATGGCCGAGAAGGATGTCGCGCACTTCCCCGATCGGCTTTTCCGGCAGTTTCTCGCCGGTGGTTAGAAAGTGGTCGATCTCACCGAAGATCCAGGGACGGCCCTGGGCGGCGCGGCCGATCAGGAGTCCGGCGGCCCCGGTGTAATCAAGCACGTCGCGCGCCTTTTCCGGCGAGTCGATGTCGCCGTTGGCCCAGACCGGCAGGGCGCAGCGGGAGACGATTTCGGCGATCGTGTCGTATTCGGCCCGGCCCTGGTACTTCTGATCGCGCGTTCGACCGTGCACTGCCAGGGCGACGATGCCGGATTCCTCCGCGATGCGGGCAACGGTGGGGCCGTTGCGATGCGCGCTGTCCCAGCCCGTGCGAATCTTGAGGGTGACGGGGACGTCCACGGCCGCCACCACGGCCTCGAGGATGCGCCCGACCAGCGCTTCATCGCGCATCAGGGCCGAGCCGGCCCAGGCCTTGCAGACCTTCTTGGCCGGGCAGCCCATGTTGATGTCGATGATCTCGGCGCCGTGCTCGACGTTGTGGCGGGCCGCTTCGGCCATGCGTTCCGGTACCGTGCCGGCGATCTGCACGCTCACCGGGCCCGGCTCGCCGCCGTGATCCATTCGCTCGCGCGACTTGAGGGTGTGCCACAGCGACGGATCGGAGCTGGTCATCTCGGAAGTGGCCAGGCCGGCGCCGAGACGACGGCAAAGCAGCCGGAACGGCTTGTCGGTCACGCCGGCCATGGGCGCGAGGCCGAGTGCCGGCGTGATGCGGTGACCGCCGATCGGCAGACCGTCGCCGGTCGTCGCTGTTGGATCAGTGGAAGTCATGGTTCATTGTAGGATGCATGATTGATTCATTTCATCTACCGTCTCAGCCCGGGTGCGCCGCAAGCATGAGTCCTGAACAAGAACGACGCCGCTTCCATCGCTTTCCCTTTCACGCCGATTGCGAGCTGTTGACCGACGAAGGCGACGCCCGCGACTGCGAGCTGCTCGACCTTTCCATCAACGGTGCGCTGGTGGCGCTGGCCCGCCCTGCGGGCTTCGACTCGGCGCGCCATGGCGACCTGACGCTGAAGCTGCGCGGCCTGGTCAACGGCGACCGAACCGAGATCTCCGCCCGTGTGCAGGCCGTGCGTGTCGAGGAAGGGCGAATCGCCTGCCGCTTCGTCGAGGTCGATGCCGGCAGCTTCGAGAACCTCAAGGAACTGGTGGCCGAGAACCTCGGCGACCTGTCGATGCTCGATCGAGAGTTGACTCAGCTCGACTACTGGCCCGGGCTTGCGGTTTCCCCGGTCTCGGATTGACCGGCCCCGTCCAGCAGCCAGTCGGCCATTACCGCCTCCAGCTCCTCCAGTCCCTGCCCCGTAACGGCGGAGAAGAGTTGCACGCCGACGGTCTCGTCGACCGCTTTTCGCACGCTCATGAGCGCTTCGTTCTGCTTGCCCCGGCCCAGCTTGTCCGCCTTGGTCAGCACCAGGTGCATTGGCAGGCCCTGCGCGGCGGCCCAGTTGGCCAGGTCCACGTCGCCGGGCTTGAGCGGGTGCCGCAGGTCCATGACGATCACCAGCCCGGACAGGGCCTGGCGACTCTCGAGGTAGCCCTGGATCAGCCCTTTCCAGTGCTTCTTGAGGTCGCCGCCGACGCGTGCGAAGCCGTAGCCGGGCAGGTCGACGAGATGACGGGTTTCGTCGAGCTGAAAGAACACGAGCTGGCGGGTTCGGCCGGGTGTGCGGCTGGTTCGCGCCAGCGACTTCTGGCGGCACAGGCGGTTGAGCAGGCTGGACTTGCCGGCGTTGGATCGACCGGCGATGGCGACTTCGGCGCCTTCATCGGGCGGCAGCTGCGAGCGATTATGCACGCTGATGAGGTATTCGGCCCGGTGGAGCAGGGTCTGGATGGGTTTCATGAGAGCAACACGGCTGGCACAGCGAGGGCTGAAAGGCCATAATATCAGGTTCAGACTTCCAATCAGGAGAAGGATCCAAATGGCTCGATTCTTGGTGATGCTGTTGGCATCGGCGCCGCTGCTGGCCCAGGCGCAGCTCGTGGGCGACCCCGAGGCCGGCGAGGAGAAGGCGGCCGTGTGTTCGTCCTGCCACGGCATGGACGGCAATTCACAGGTCACGACCTGGCCCAAGCTGGCCGCGCAGCATGCCGGTTACGCGACGCGCCAGTCGATCCTCATTCGTGAGCAGGAGCGCAACGTACCGGAGATGTACCCGATCGTCGCCGATATGAGCGACCAGGATCTGGCCGACATCTCCGCCTATTACGAGGAACAGTCGCTTGAACCGGGCGTGGCCGACGAAGAACTCGTCGAGCAGGGTCAAGCCCTCTATCAGGCGGGTAACGCCGAATCGGGCGTACCGGCCTGCGGGGCCTGTCACGGTCCGTCGGGCAGCGGCATCCCCGGGGCCCACTACCCGCGCCTGGGTGGCCAGCACGCCGACTACACCGTCAAGCGGCTCAACGACTACAGAAACGGCGTCACCAACGGCGAGGACGATCCCTACAGCAAGATCATGGCGGCGGTCGCCGAGAACATGACGGACGAGGAAATCGAGGCCGTCAGTTCCTATATCGAAGGGTTGCACACGGCGCGCTGGTAAGCTCATGGATTGGCAGTAGTTGGAACTCGCCGGTTCCCGGCGGGTCTGACAGGGCCATACAACCAAGACAATTCGCGGAGTACGCAATGCGCAAGATTCTGATGTTGACGGCAGGCGCCAGCCTGCTGCTCGCCGGGGCCCTGCAGGCCCAGACCTTCGAAGAGGGCCGGCACTACCAGGAAGTCGGCAGCCCGATTACCGCGCCCGATGACCGCGTTGTGGTCACAGACGGCTTCGGCTACCCCTGCCCGGCCTGCCGCCGCTTTCTGCCCCACCTGAGCAATTGGGAAGAAGGGCTGCCCGACTATGTCGAGGTCGATCATCTGCCCGTGGCGCTGCAGCCCGGATGGGATCTGTTCGCTCGCGCTTACTACACCGCGGAAGTCATGGGTATTGCCGACGAGACCCACGATGCCATGTTCGAGGCCCTGCACGACGAGCGGCGCCAGTTCAGGAGTTTCGAGGACATCGCCGATTTCTACGCCGACCACGGGGTCGAGGCGGAGACCTTCATCAATACCTCGCAGTCCTTCGCGGTTGATGCGCGCATGCGCCAGAACCGCAACGATGTCCGCACTTTCGGTATTCGCGGTACTCCCTCGGTCATCGTCCAGGGAAAGTGGCGCGTGAGCCCCAACGGTTTCAGCGGCTACGACGAGATGCTCGAGGTCGTCGACTACCTCGTCGAGCGTGAGGCCGAGGCGCTGGGTCTGGGTTCCGAAAGCGAAGCGGGCGGCGACGACGAGGAAGCGGCGGCCGAGACGGCTGACAGCGCCACCAGCTGATCGACGTGGGCGGGCCCCGTCGCCAGCTCAAGCTGCTGAGCTACAACATCCAGGCCGGCACCTCGACCGGCCGCTACCGCGAGTACGTCACGCGCAGCTGGCGCCAGGTTCTGCCCAACAATCAGCGCGTCGCCAATCTCGACGCCATTGCCGAACTGGTGCGCGAGTACGACATCGTCGCGCTGCAGGAAGTCGACTGCGGCAGTTTGCGCTCAGGCTTTCTCAACCAGGCCAAGTACCTGGCCACGCACGCCCAGTTTCCCTGGTGGAGCCACCAGGGAAACCGCAAGGTCGGCATCGTCGCTCACGCCGGCAACGGCCTGCTCAGCCGGATCGAACCCAGCGACATCGAGGAACACCGCCTGCCGGGAGCCATTCCGGGTCGCGGCGCCATGGTGATCCGCTTCGGCGAGGGTGAGCGCGCGCTGTGGCTGGTCGTGCTGCACCTCGCGCTCGGCCGGCGGGCGCGAGCGCAGCAACTCGACTACGTCGCATCGCTGGTTCGCGCCTATCCCCACGTGGTGGTCATGGGTGACTTCAACAGTGGGCCGGGCTCGCGTGAAGTGCGCAGCTTCTGCGACCAGGCCGGCCTGGTTCGCCCCGGTGAGCCGGTGCTGACCTTTCCCGCCTGGCAGCCGCAGCGCGCCATCGATCACATCCTGGTGTCGCCGAACATGCGGGTGAGCGAACTGCGCGCCCTGCCGGTGACGTTTTCCGATCACCAGCCGCTGTCGATGGCCGTCGATCTGGGCGACGACGTGCAGCTACCAGGCCATACGCACGGCGACCGCTATCAGCACACCACCGAATACTCGTCGTAATCCAGCCGCCGGCAAGCGATGTGCCAGCGCCACCCCCAGCGGTGCGGCGATCATGCCGCCGAGGCCGATGACCAGCATGCCGGGTAGCCAGACATGGCCCAGCAAGTGATCGGGGCCCGGCCCGCTCGGAATTCGCAGGACAAACACCGCCGACCCGGCCAGGGCGATGGGCCAGCCGCAAGCCGAGGCGTTGGCCACCGCCTGAACCATGCGGTAGCCGTTGCGGGCGAGGTAGGGCACGTTGAAGCTGCCGCCGCCGATGCCGACCAGCGCGGAGGCCGCTCCGATCAGCGGGCCGGCCAGCCACCAAAGTCGCGGAAAGGCCGGACGGGATGCGGCTTGCGCCGCCGGGCCGGCGAAGATCATGCGCAGGCCGAGGAAAACGGCGATGAGCGCGAACACGCGGGCCAGGGTGTGGCCGGGGACGAGCGTCGCCATCAGGGCACCGGCGGCCGCGCCCGCGGCCACGCCGCTGCCCAGACGGGCGATCGTCGGCCAGTGCATCGCGCCCCTGCGGCCGTGGAACCAGATCGAGCTTGCAGCGGTCATCAACATGGTAGCCAGCGACGTGGCGATGGCCACGGGCACGGCCACGCTCTCGTCGACCTGGTCGAGGATCAGAATGGCCGTCAGTCCGGGCACGATCACCAGCCCGCCGCCGATCCCCAGCAGCCCGGCCAGAACGCCGGCCACCAGGCCGATCAGGAGCAGCAGGGCGACGGATATGAGCATTTGTCAGAATGCCGGGGTGGATGCAGGATGGCTGGAATACTGGAGCGTTGAGGCGATGAAAGCAAGACTGATTCTTGTGATTCTGGCGGTGCTGGGGTGCTCGGCCGCGGCTGGGGCGGATCGTGATCGTGAACGCGAGCTGTTCCGGGAGGGCTGGCAGGCGGCCCAGCGTGGCGACCAGGCCGGCATCGTTCAGGCCGTCGCCGCTTTGCCGGACTACCCGCTCACGCCTTACCTTCAGTTCGAACTGTTCCGGCAGCGCATTGACCAGGTGCCGCCGGAGGTGATGACGCAGTTTCTGGCGCGCTATCGCGACTGGTCCTTCCATCCGCAACTGAAGCGAACCTGGTTGCGCAGCCTGGGGGACCAGGGGGACTTCGATCGATTGCTGACCCACGCCGGCGACCATTCGGACGTGGTGGTGCGCTGTCACGTCGCGCGCGCAAGAATCCGCCGCGGTGAGACCGACGGCCTCCAGGACTGGGTCCGCGATCTCTGGCTGGCCGGACGCTCGCAGCCCGATGCCTGCAACGAGGCCTTCGGCTGGTGGCGCCGGCAGGGCAACCCGGACGCCGACACCGCCTGGCGCCGCTTCCGCCTGGCGCTGGATGCCGGTGAATCGGGTCTCGCCCGCTATCTCAAGCGCTACCTTCCGCCCGACGAGAGACCGTGGGCCGACCGCTGGCTGGCCATGGCGCAGCGTTCGCACGCGACCCTGCGCCAGGCGCGCCAGTGGCGCGACATCGACTACGCTCGACTGATCGTTTCCTGGGGGCTCGAACGCCTGGCGCGCAGCGACTGGGAAGCCGCCGACGGCTACTGGCGGAGCCTGTCACGAAACTTCTCCTGGCCCGAATCCGAGGCTGCCGCCATCGCGCGCGAGATCGCCCTGTTCCGCGCCGTCGCGCTCGAGCCGGACGCGGTGGCGGCCATCGATGCGCTGCCGGCGTCGGCGCGGGACGGGCAGCTGCTGGCCTGGCGCGCCAGGGCGGCCATGGCGAGGGGGGACTGGGCCGAGGTCCTGGCGAGCATCGAATCGATGCCCCTGCGCGCCCAGGCCGAGTCGCGCTGGCGCTACTGGCGCGGTCGGGCGCTGGGCGAACTCAATCGTCCCGAAGCCATGCTCGCGTTCACGACGCTCAGCGCCGAAGCCGATTACTACGGCTTTCTGGCCGCCGGTCATCTCGACCAGCCGCTGAGCCTTTGCGAGACCCCGCTGCAAGCCGACGACGCCATCCAGCGCCGCCTCCTGCGCGACGCCGAGTTCGAGCGCGTCCTCGAGCTGTTCGAGGTCGGTCTGCCCTGGCATGCGCGCAGCACCTGGCGCCATCTTTCCGCGCGACTGATCGACCGGGAAATCGAGCAGGCCGCCCTGGTCGCCGCCGGCCGCGGCTGGCACCACCTGTCGATCACGGCGCTCAACCAGGCCGGGCGCCGCCAGGCCTACCCCTGGCGCTTTCCCATGGCGGCGAAGGGTACGGTGCTGGCCGAAGCGCGTCGCTACGGCGTCGACCCGGCCCTGGCCTACGGCCTGATGCGGGCCGAATCGGCGATGCAGCCCGACGCCCGGTCGCCGGCCGGCGCACTCGGTCTGCTGCAGCTCATGCCCGGCACCGCCGGTGCCGTGGCGCGGCGCAACAGCCTGCGCTATGACGGCGCGTCGTCGCTGACCGACCCGGCGATCAACGTGCCCCTGGGCATCGCCCACCTGGCCGAACTCCATCGCGATTTCGGCGGCAACTGGGTGCGCGTGGCGGCCGCCTACAACGCCGGGGCCAATGCCGTCAAACGCTGGCTCGACGAGCGGCCCGACACGCCGCCGGATGTCTGGATCGAGACCATGCCCTTCTACGAGACCCGAGACTACGTGCCGCGGGTCCTGGCCTTCGCCACCATCTACGAGTGGCAACTGGAACGCCAGCCGCAGTTGCTGACCGGGCAGATCATCCCGGGTGCCGGTCCGGCCGCGGGATTCGCCTGCCCGCCGTGACCGGTAGAATGGACGCTGGTTCCTGAGTCTGGAGAAAACATGAGGGTTTTGATACTCGGTGGTTCGGGTTTCGTCGGCTCCCACCTGACGCGGCGCCTGGCGCGCGAGGGGCACCGGGTCACCGTCGCCACCCGCTACGCGCCCGGCTGCAAGCACCTGTGGGTGATTCCGCAGGCCACCATTCGTCAGTTCGACCCCTTCGACGCGGATCGACTGGTCGAGGAACTGCGCGGACACGATGTCGCGATCAATCTCGTCGGCATCCTCAACGAGCGCGTTTTCGGCGGCAAGGGGTTTGCCCGCGTGCACGTCGAGCTGGTCGAGCGGGTCATCGACGCCTGCGTCGAGGCCGGCGTGCCGCGCCTGGTCCAGATGAGCTCGATCAATGCCGGGCGGGGTGAAAGCCACTACCTGCGAACCCGCGGCGAGGGTGAAGCGCGAGTTCGCGCCGCCGATCGCGACGGGCGCGTGGCCGGCACGATCCTGCGTCCTTCGACGATCTTCGGGCGCGAAGACAGTTTCCTCAATCGCTTTGCCACGCTGCTTCGGCTCTCGCCCGTTCTGCCGCTGGCCCGGCCCGGCGCGAAGTTCGCGCCGGTGTTCATCGACGACGTGGTCGAAGCATTCATGCGCGTGCTCGAGGACGAGGAAACCGCCGGGCAGACCTACGAGCTGTGCGGCTCGGAAGCCTGGCGTCTCATCGACTTGGTGCGCTGGCTGCGCGACCAGCTCGAGCTCCGGCGCCTGGTCGTCGGCCTGCCCGACGTGCTGGGTCGCTTGCAGGGCCTGGCCTTCGATTTCGTTCCCGGCAAGCCCTTCTCCAGCGATAACTTCAAGTCGCTCAAGCTCGACAGCGTGTGCCAGAACAATGGTTTCGAGGCGCTTGGTATTCGCCCCTGGGGCCTGGACGAACGCGCCGTGGCCTGGCTGACGCCGATCGACAAGCAGGCGCGCTACCAGCAGTTCCGTCGCCAGGCCCGGCGTGAGCGAACCTGATGCCGGCAAGGATCCGACCCGCGGCCTGAAGGTCTACCGGGTCGGCGGCGTGGTACGCGACCGCCTGCTCGGGCGTGTGGCTTCGGATGCCGACCACGTGGTGGTCGGTGCAACACCGGAAGGCATGCGCGAGCGCGGTTTCCGCCCGGTCGGCCGCGATTTTCCGGTCTTTCTCCATCCCGACACCAACGAGGAGTACGCGCTGGCGCGGACCGAGCGCAAGGCCGGCCGCGGCTACCACGGCTTTATCTTTCATACCGGGCCGGAGGTGACCCTGGAGGACGACCTCGAGCGGCGCGACCTGACCGTCAACGCCATGGCCGAGGACGCTGAGGGTCGGATCGTCGATCCATTCGGCGGACGGTGCGACCTCGAGCGACGCATGCTCCGGCATGTTTCGCCGGCCTTCCGCGAAGACCCGGTGCGCATTCTCCGCCTGGCGCGCTTTTATGCGCGTTTCCCGCAGTTCCGGGTGGCCGAAGAGACCTTCGAGCTCTGCCGCGAGATGGTCGTCGACGGCGAGGTCGACCACCTGGTGGCCGAGCGCGTCTGGCAGGAACTGTCTTCGGCGCTGATGGAGGCGCGCCCGTCGCGTTGTTTCGAGCTGCTGCATGCCACCGGTGCGCTGGGCGTGATCCTGCCGGAGCTGGAGCGGCTGTTCGGTGTGGAGCAAGTGGCCGAGCACCACCCCGAGATCGATGCCGGCGTTCACACCCTGATGGTCGTCGACCAGGCGGCGCGCCTGGGCGGAACGCTGCCGGCGCGATTCGCGGCGCTGGTCCACGACCTGGGCAAGGGCCTTACGCCGCCGGAGGAACTGCCGCGGCACGTCGGCCACGAGAAGGCCGGGCTGGCGCCGATTCGCGACGTGTGCGAGCGCCTTCGTGTGAGCGTCGACTGTCGCGACCTGGCCCTGCTCGTGGGTGAGCACCACCTGGTCGCCCACCGCGCGCTCGAACTGAAACCCGCGACGATCGTGCGCTTGTTCGAGCGCCTCGACGCGTTCCGGCGACCGGCGCGACTCGAGCCGTTCCTGCTGGCCTGCGAGGCCGACCGCAGGGGACGCGCGGGGCGAGAGGACGAGCCCTACCCCCAGGCCGACTTCCTGCGGCGGGCCCATGCCGAAGCCTCGGCCGTCGAGGCGCGCCCGTTCGTCGAGCGCGGCCTGCGAGGTCCGGCGATTGCCGACGCCGTGCACGCCGAGCGCGTGCGATGCGTGGCGCGCCTGTCACGAAAGTGAAGTTTTCGTCAATCCGGTGGCACGATTCGCCGTCGACGTTGTCAATTCACTGATCGCGAGTGCGGGATGATGCCCGCCCCCGAACAAGAACGATAGCGGAGAATCCAACTTGCCCCTGACCCGACTCGGACTGAGCAACCCGGTGGCCGTTGCCGTGGGCTGCATCCTGCTGGTGATCTTCGGCCTGCTGAGCCTGTCGCGCTTGCCGGTGCAGATGACGCCCAATATCGACCGGCCGACGATTTCGATATCCACCGGCTGGCGCGCCGCCGCGCCGTCGGAGGTTGAGTCGGAGATCATCGAGCCGCAGGAGAACCAGCTGCGCGACGTGCCTGGCCTGCAGCGCATGACGGCCACCGCCAGCCAGGGCCGCGGGTCGATCAACCTGGAATTCGACGTCGGCGCGGATCTCAATCGCGCGCTGATCGAGGTCATCAACCGGCTCAACCAGGTGCCGCGCTATCCCACCGACGTCACCGAACCGACCGTGCGCGTGGGCTCCGACCAGTTCGGTGACACCGTCGCCTGGTTCGCCATTCGGCCGATGCCCGACAACAACCGCCCGATCATCGAGTACCAGGACTTCATCGACGAGGTGGTCAAGGAACGCCTCGAGCGCATTTCCGGTGTCTCCTCGGCCAACCCCCGGGGTGGCCGTCCCTTCGAGGTCCGCATTACCTTCGATCCCTACCAGGCAGCCGCCATCGGCGTCGACCTGACCCGCATCGGCCAGGCCCTGGGCCAGAACAACGACGTTTCCGGCGGTTTCCAGGAAGTCGGGCGGCGACAGTACACGCTGCGCTTCGCCGGCCAGTACGAGATCGCCGATCTCGAGAACCTGGTGCTCGACTGGCGCGAGGGGCGGCCGGTTTACCTGCGCGACGTCGCCAGCGTCGAGCGCATCATGCGTGATTCCTCGGGCGTGATGACCCAGAACGGCGGGCCGTCGATCGCCATGAACGTGATCGCCGAACCGGGCGTGAACGTGCTCGACGTGATGGGCGAGATCCAGGCGACGGTCGAGGAACTGCGCGAAAGCCACCTGACGCCGGCCGGGCTGGATATCGAGCAGGTCAGCGACGATACCGTCTACATCCGCGAGTCGGTCAGCATGGTGGCGACCAACCTGATCGTCGGCATGAGCCTGGCCGTACTGGTGCTGTGGTGGTTTTTCCGCAAGCTGCGCGCCACGCTGATGGTCGCTGTCGCCATTCCGCTGTGTCTTTGCTTCGCTTTTCTTGTCCTGGATACGGTCGGACGCACCCTCAACGTGATCTCGCTCGCCGGCCTGGCGTTCGCTACCGGCATGGTGCTCGACGCGGCCATCGTCGTGCTCGAGAACATCGTGCGCCAGCGCGAACAGGGGCGCGCGCCGCTGGAGGCCGCCGATCGCGGCACCGGCCAGGTCTGGGGCGCGCTGCTGGCTTCGACTGCCACGACCGTGGCCATCTTCCTGCCGGTGATGTTTCTGCAGGACGAGGCCGGGCAGCTGTTCGCCGACCTGGCGGTGGTGATCTCGGCGGCCATCGTCTGTTCCCTGCTGGTCGCCATCGTCGTCCTGCCCACGGCCAGCTACCGACTGCTGGGGGACGCGGCGCTGGAGGATCGGCACGCGTCCTGGTGGCAGAACGGATCGGATTTCATCATGGGGCTGACCGACACCCCGCGCCGCCGCTGGGGCTGGATCGCCGGGTTGACGCTGGTGCCGCTGGTGATCGGCGCGCTCTTGCTACCGCCGGCCGACTACCTCCCCGAAGGCAAGCGCAACTTCATTTTCGGCTTCCTGCAGACTCCCTCGGGGATGGGCCCGGATACGGCCGAGGCGGAGCTGATCGATCCGATCAACCAGCGCCTGATCCCGTACATCCGCGGCGAAAAGGAGCCGGCCATCGCCAATACCTTCCTCGGGTTCTTCGGCAGCGGTGCCTTCCTGGGCATGCGCGCGGCCGACGAGGACCAGGTCGAAGAGTTGCTGGCGGTGGTCAACAACGAAATCCTGACCGGTTTCCCGGACACTTTCGGGCGCGCCAATCGTTCGCCCATCTTCGGCGGGCGCGGCAGCCGGCAGATCGAGATCGATCTCCAGGCTGCCGATGTCGAGCAGCTGCTCGGCGCCGGCCAGACCGCGTTCGGGCTGATCCAGTCGAAGATGCCCGAAGCGACCATTCGCCCCCAACCGGGGCTGGAGCTGGCCGAACCGGAACTGCGGCTCAAGCCCGACGACCGGCGCATCGCCGAGATGGGCTGGTCCCGCGGCGACGTGGCCACCCTGGTGCGCGCCTTCGGCAACGGTGCCTACCTGGGTGACTATTTCGACGGCGACCGCCGGCTCGACGTGATCCTGCGCGGGCAGGAATGGCAAACGCCCGAGGACTTGATGGGCATGCCGCTGGCCACGCCCTCCGGCCGGATCGCCACTTTGGGGGAACTGGCCGACCTGGAGCGCACCGCCGGTCCCAACCAGATCCGGCGCGTCGACCGGCGACGGACCCTGTCGCTGCAGGTAACACCGCCGTCGGGCATGCCGATGGAAACCGCCCTGGCCTTCCTGCAGGACGAAGTCGAGCCGGCAATCCGGGAGGCACTCCCGCCCGACGGCGTGATCACCTACCGTGGTACCGCCGAGGCCCTGGGCGAGACGCTTTCGAACCTCGCCGGCAGCTTCCTGCTGGCGATCGTGATTCTTTACCTGCTGATCTCGGCCCTGTTTCGCTCCTTCCGGGACTCCATTCTGGTGTTGATGACCATTCCGATGGCCACCGTCGGCGGGATCGTCGCGCTGCGCATTACCGGCTGGCTGACCGGCCAGGCGATGGACATGCTCACGATGATCGGTTTCGTCATCCTGCTCGGCCTGGTCGTCAACAACGCCATCCTGCTGGTCTATCGTGCCCGCGACGGTGAGCGTGAGGAGGGCCTGAGCCGGCGCGATGCGGTCGAGACGGCCGTGCGGCTTCGCCTGCGTCCGATCCTGATGAGTACCACCACCAGCGTGTTCGGCATGCTGCCGCTGCTGGTCCTGCCCGGAGCGGGCACCGAACTCTATCGCGGCCTGGCCGCGGTCATCGTCGGCGGCATGGCGGTCAGCACCCTGTTCACCCTGGTGCTGTTGCCCAGCCTGCTGAGAGTCAATGAAGACCGCCAGGCGGCCACCGAAGGCAAGGTGGTGCCGGCATGAACCAAGGAAGATGGATGAACTGGAAGTTTGCTGTAGCCCTCGGCGGCCTGTTGGCCGCGCCCGCCTGGGCCCAGTTCGGCGGTGAGCCGACCGTCGAAGTGGCCGAAGCCGAGTCGCGCGAGATGGCGCCCACCATGCAGGTGGCCGGGACCGTGCTGTCGCGTTCGGATGCCAGCCTTTCGGCCGAAGTCGAGGGCAGGCTGGTCGAAGTGGCCGATGTGGGAACGCGGGTGGCCGAGGGCGACGTGGTCGCGCGGATCGAGGACACGGTGCTGCAGTTGCGCGTGTCCGAGCTGGAGGCCGAGATCGACAGCACGCAGGCGCGACTGGCTTTTCTGAACGCCGAGCTGGCGCGCGTGCAGCGCCTTGCCGAAACCAACCTGGCCGCCGCCAGCCAGATCGACCAGACGCGCTCGGAGCGCGACATGGCGCAAAGCGACCTGGCCGTGACGCGCTCGCGCCTGGCCCAGCTCCAGGACCAGATCGATCGGACCCGCGTTCGCGCACCGTTTCCGGGGGTCGTCGTCGAGCGCGTGGCGCGAGCCGGCGAACGCGTCGGCGTCGGTGCGCGCATCCTGCGGCTGGTCGATTCCAACAGCCTGGAGGTGGTGGCCCGCGCACCGCTGCGCTACTACCGCTACGTCGAGGCGGGGGATGAGCTGGCCGTGGATGCCGACGGCGAGGTCTTCCCGGCGCCGCTTCGCACGGTCGTCAGCGTGGGCAACGAGGATCTGCACGTGTTCGAACTGCGCCTGGACATCGAGCGGCCGCTTCCCGTGGGCCAGACCGTGCGCGTGACCATTCCCACGGCCGAGTCGCGTGAAGTCCTCGCCGTGCCGCGCGACGCCCTGGTACTGCGCGGTTCCGGCACGGCGGTGTTCATCATCGATGACGAGGGCACGGCGCGGCGGGCGACCGTGTCGACCGGCATCGGCCAGGGCGACTGGATCGAGGTCGCCGGGCCGGTCCAGGCCGGCGACCGGGTGGTCATCCGCGGCAACGAACGGCTCAGGGACGGTCAGACCGTCGAAATCCGGGAGAGCTGACGGGCCGGGGCCGGCCTGCTCTTCGGTGGCAATCTCGTGGTCGCGGCGGCCGAGACGCGCCAGCGCCTGCCGCATGCGGGGCTCACCTATCCGTCAAAGCGTTCTCCCGCGCCACCGGCAACGGCGAAGACGCGCTGCTGGCCGTCGTCGACCAGGCGTACCCGGCAGCGATACAGGCGCGAGAGGTTGTCGGCGGTGAGCAACTCGCGGCTCGGCCCGGCATCCCATTCGCCGTTGCCGTAGAGCAAAAGCACGTGCGAGCAGTAGCAGGTGGCCAGGTTGACCTCGTGCAGGGCCATGATGGCCGACTTGCGTGCCTCGCGTACCTGGCGGTGGAGCACGTTGAGGATGGTCACCTGGTTGGCCGGGTCCAGATGATTCGTCGGCTCATCGAGCAGCATCACGGCCGGGTCCTGGACCAGCAGGGTGGCCAGGGCAAGACGGCGCGACTCGCCACCGGACAGATCCATGCAGCTGCGCTCGGCCAGATCGAGCATTTCCAGGTCGACCAGCGCGTCGCGGGCGCGATCGTGGTCGGCCCGGGATTCGCGCGCCCAGGGCTTGAGGTGTGGGTGGCGTCCGACCAGCGCGGTTTCCAGGCAGGTGGCGTCGAAGGCGTAGTGGGTGTGCTGCGGCAGCATGCCTAGGCGTCGAGCGATCTCGCGGCGACGGATCTCATCCAGGCGCCGACCGTCGAGCCGGATGCCGCCGCGTTCGGGCTCGAACACGCCGGCGAAGGTCTTCAGCAGGGTGGTTTTCCCTACACCGTTGGGCCCCAGCAGGCCCCAGAACTCGCCCTGGCCGACGGCCAGGTTGAGGTCGCGCACGACTTCGACCGCTCCGATGCGCACGCCCAGGTCCTCGACGATGAGTGGACTGTTGGCCGCGGGGGTCATGACTACTTGATCCTGGCGGCGCGGTAGAGCAGCAGCAGAAACAGCGGCACGCCGATCAGCGCCGTCAGCACCCCCACCGGCAGCTGACGCGGACCGAGCAGGCTGCGCGCGGCGGTGTCGGCCAGCACCAGGAAGCCGCCCCCGAACAAGGCCGAAGCCGGCAACAGCACGCGATGGTCGGCGCCCACCAGCAGGCGCATCAGGTGGGGCACGATCAGGCCGACAAAGCCGATCGCGCCGGCCAGGGAGACCGCGAGCGCGGTCAGCAAGGAGGCGGCGACGTAGATCTCCCAGAACCGCATGCGCGCGGCCTCGCCCAGCAGAGCGGCCTGGAGTTCGCCGCCGCTGAGCACGTTGAGGCTGCGCGCGCGAAGCCAGAGCAGCCCGACGCCGGCGGCCAGCGGTAGCAGCCACCAGGCGGGCAGCGCGGCATGACTGAGGTCGCCCATCAACCAGTAGAGCATCGAACGCAGGCTGCCGTCCGGGCCGGTGGCCAGGATCAGCGAAATGATCGCGCCCCAGCCGGCGGCGATCACCACGCCGGTGAGAAGCACCCGGGTCGTGCTCCAGGGCCCGCGCCCGCGTGCGAGCACGAACACCAGGACCATGGTCAGCATGGCCCCGGCGAAAGCTAGTGCGGGTGTTGGCAGGAAGCCCAGACCCAGGCTCATGCCCATCAGGGCGAAGGCAGCCGCGCCGCCTGACAGTCCCAGGATGTAGGGGTCGGCGAGGGGATTGCGCAGCAGGACCTGCATCAGGCAGCCGGCCTGGGCGAGCAGGGCGCCGGTGACGAAGGCGGCAATCGCCCGGGGGATGCGCAGCTCGCCGACGACGCGTTCCATCACCCCATCGGCGGAGAAGGGCCAGACCCAGCCGCTGCTGCCCCAGCTTGCGGCCAGTAGCAGGGCCGCCGGAGGCAGGGCCAGCAGGCCGATCCAGACCATCGATCTTCTTATGGCTGGTGCATGCGCCATGAATTGATTACCATTCGAGGTAGTTGACTCTTTCCGCGGCCCGGTATGATAGCCGGCCGCGACGACCATCACCATGATTGATCCGGACGGTTTCAGGCCGAATGTCGGGATCGTGCTGGCTCGGGAAGACGGGCGCGTTTTCTGGGCGCGCCGCGCCGGCAAGGATGGCTGGCAATTCCCGCAGGGCGGCATGAACACCGACGAGACGCCCATAGAAGCAATGTATCGCGAGCTCGGCGAAGAGACCGGGCTCGCCCCTGAACACGTTGAAGTGCTGGGCCAGACGCCCGGCTGGCTGCGCTATCGCCTGCCGCGCCGCTACCGGCGCCGGCACCAGAAACCCGTCTGCGTGGGGCAAAAGCAGGTCTGGTTCCTGCTGCAGTTCCTCGCCGACGATGGTGCCTTCGACCTGGAGGCGGCCGACAAGCCCGAGTTTGACCGCTACCGCTGGGTGGATTTCTGGTACCCGGTCAGACATGTCATTCCGTTCAAACGGCGCGTTTATGTTCGGGCGCTTCGGCACCTGGAGCCGATGTTGTCGGAAATCCCAAATCCGAAGCACAAGATTCCAAACAAATTCGAATGACTGAAATTCGAATGCTCTAAACGGCCGGCATTTCGGCCTCGGGGGCCGGCCGGGCATTGATTCCGGCTGACGGGCTCCGTCCGCCAGGTCCCGACTACCGACTGACTGCAAGGAGATTCGTCGACATGAAATGCATGCTTTGGCTGGCCGCTGGCCTGTTCGTGGCCGGGCCGCTGCCCGCCCAGACGTTTACCGACGAGGATCTCGCTGTTGCGCGGGAGTTGCGCGAGGCGGCGCTGGGCGGTGACGGCGGCTACGAGATCGTCGCCGACCTGACCACCCGGATCGGCCCGCGACTGGCCGGCAGCGAAGCCGACGCGCAGGCGGTCGACTGGGCGGTCGCGATGCTCGAGGACATGGGCTTCGACCGCGTCTGGACCGAGCCGGCCACCTTCCCGACCTGGCACCGCGGCCTCGAGCGCACCGAGATTGTCTCACCGGCCCGCCACGACCTGGTCACCCTGGCGCTGGGCTTTTCACCGGCCACGCCCGAAGGCGGCATCGAGGCCGAGGTGGTGATGTTCGACGACCTGGCCGCGCTCGAGGCGGCCGACGAGGCCGAGGTGGCCGATCGCATCGTGTTCATCCGCAACCGCATGGAGCGTACGCGCACCGGCGCCGGTTACGGCCGGGCGGTGGGCGCGCGATCGGTCGGCAGCCGCGTGGCGGAGGAAAAGGGCGCGCTGGCGCTGGTCATCCGCTCGATCGGCACCTCCAATAACCGCTTCGCCCATACCGGCATGCAGCGCTTCGATTCCGACGTGCGGCTCCTGCCGGCGGTCGCCATCTCCAATCCGGATGCCGACCTGCTCGAGCGCCTGGTGGACGGCGACGAGCCGGTGCGGATCCGGGTCGAGGTCGACGCCGAGACGACCGAGGCCTACACCTCGCAGAACGTCTTCGCCGAGATCACCGGCGCCGAAAGGCCCGATGAGATCGTCGCCCTGGGCGCGCACCTGGATTCCTGGGACGTGGGTACCGGCGCGATCGACGACGGCGCCGGCGTGGCGATCGTCACCGAGGCGGCGCGTTTGATCAACAACCTTGAGCGACGTCCGGATCGTTCGATTCGCGTCATCCTGTTCGCCGCCGAGGAAATCGGGCTCTGGGGCGGCCGGGCCTGGGCCGAGGCCCGGGAGGAACAGATCGACAACTACCAGCTGGTGGCCGAATCCGACTTCGGCGCCGGCAAGATCTATGCGATCAGTGCGCGGGTACGCGATGCGGCCTGGCCGGTGATCGAGGCCATCCAGGCCGAACTCGAGCCGCTGGGAATCGAGCTGGGCGAACGCGAGGCCAACGGCGGCCCCGACTTCTACCCGGCGGCCGCCCTGGGCGTGGCCGCCGTTGATCTCGAGCAGGACGGCACCGAGTATTTCGATTATCACCACACCGTCAACGACACGCTCGACAAGATCGAGCCCGCAAACCTGGCGCAGAACGCTGCGGCTTATGCCGTGCTGGCCTGGCTGGGCGCGCAGGCGCCGGCTTCCTTCGGATCGGGCGAGACCATTCTGGCTGAAGAAGAGGACTCGGACTGACCAGACGGTCTCTCTTGAAAATTCCCAAGTACCAAGCACCAATTGCCAAACAATTCTCGAAGGACCGAATCTTCAATGACCGAAACGGGCGTGTCGCCGAACTTCAGGCACGTTCGCTGGTCCTTTTGCAGGGTCGGAAAGGGCCGAGCCCGTCCGGGATTGCGGCAAGTCGCTTGATCAGGCCGCCGTCACCGTTTGGGTCATTGAAATTTCGTTCATTGGGATTTGTTTGAAAATTGGTGCTTGTTGAATTGGTGCTTGTAAACGGGTGCTTGTGAATTGGTCCTTGGACCGACCGGTCATATGCGGCTTTGCTAGCTGGTGCTCGTTGACTCCAGCGCCTCGAGCGCCTCGATCCAGTGCTCGTCTCGCTCGGCCTCGTGTGCCGGCGGGATGACCAGCGTGGTGTATTCCTTGTAGCGTGCTGTGGGCAGGTCGGCCAGGGCCATTTGCTCGGCACGAAAATCCTCGATCGGAAGCTGCGCCGCCTCGTAAAGGATCACCGGCGTGTAGAGGGCGTACCAGCCAGAGAGCTTGTCGACCAGCAGCTGCAGCCGCTTGGGGTCGGGCTCGAAACCGACGCAGGCGAGGTTGCCGGCCAGCGCGACCTGCCACAGCAGAACCAGCGCGGTCGGGTCGAGGTCGTGACGGTAGGCCAGAAAGCGCGTCGCCTCGATGCTCTGGACGCCGCGCTCGCCCGGGTCGAGCCCCAGGTCGGCATAGAGACAGGCTTCCGCCGAGATACCCGGTTCCATGCGGGCAGGCAGGCCGGCCGAGCGGACCTGCTCGATGGCGGCGTGCGGCACCTGGGCGAATACCCCGGGGTGTCCGTAGAAGACCGCGCAGACGCGCCTGCCGGCCAGGACGGGTGTCACGATCCGCTCGACCATCCGGCGGTAGGTCACCCGCCTGTCGATCCGGTCATCGTAGTCCTCGGTGAGGTTGATCGCGTCGGGTCGGCGCTCGGCGATCCAGTCGAAGGCAAAGGGATCGGCCAGGACCAGCACCGTATCCGCCCGGTCGATTTCGCTGACGCCACGTTCGCTGATATGTCGGCCGAGCTGGATGCCGCAGCCGATCACGATAAGCTGTCCCTTGCCGGCCATCAGTCAGTCTCTAGTCGGTTCAGCCAAGATCCCGCTCTCGCGGCTCGGCGACGACGACGACGTTGCGCCCACCGTGCTTGGCTTGATAGAGCGCTTCGTCAGCGCGCTCGCGCAGCTTTTCCAGCGGCTCGTCCGGCTGCAGCTCGGCCACGCCGAAGCTCATCGACAGGGGTTTGCCGTTGCCGCCGTAGTCGATCCGGCCCATTGCCGCGCGGACTTCGTCGAGCTTTGGCATGATCTGGGTGACGGTCTCGCCGGGCAGACATATCGCGAACTCCTCGCCACCGATTCGACCGATATGTGCCGGTACCGGGAAGTTTTCGCTCAGCACTCGGGCCACTTCGATCAGCGCGTGGTCGCCGGCGATATGGCCAAACTCGTCGTTGACGCGCTTGAAGTGGTCGATGTCTCCGACGGCGAGTACCAGGGGCTGATGATCGTGATGGGATCTGTCGACCATCATGCGGGCAGTGTCGAACAAGCGCGTGTGGTTACTCAGGCCGGTCAGACTGTCGAGCCCGGCCAGGCGGCGGAAGTGACGCCGCTCTCGCAACACGTGGACAAGCAGCAAGACCATTACCAGGAACAGGAAGACGGCGAATGCATACACCATCCAGCGCAGGCGGTCGCGATGGCGCCGGGATTCGGATTCGAGCTCGGCGACCCGGCGCTGCTCCCGGAGCAGCGCCAATTCCTGTTCGCGCGAGCGCGTGTCGAAGGCGACCTGCAAGTGGGCGAGCTGGCGTGCGCGTTCAAGGTCGAGAAAGCTTTCGCGCGCATCGAGTTGCTGGCGCATATAAGACAGGGCCTGCTCGTTGTTTCCGCTTTCTGACTCGATTTCGCTGAGCATGCCGTAAGCCTCGGCGACGTAGTCCCAGGCCTCGTCGTCCTCGAGCGCGGAGAGCGATGCCTCGAGCAGCGCCTCGACAGCTTCATGCTCGTCGAGCTGCCAGTGAAGCCGGGCCCTGTAGAATCGCGCCTCGGCCAGGCCGTAGTGATAGCCGGTTTCTTCCAGTCGCGAAAGCGCCTGTTGGAACACTTCGTCGGCCTGCTTGAAGTCTCCGGTTGCGCGAAGCAGGTCGGCCAACCCGCTCTCGGTGGTGCCGGTGACCAGTTCGTCGCCCGTTTCCTGGCAGTTCTCGAGGGCTTCACGATAGTGGCGGCGTGCCGGCTCGAACAACTCGGCCGTCTTGTAAACGAAGGCGAGGCGAGCATGGCCGAAGCACACATCGCGGGCGTTGCCACTTTCTTGGCCGATCTCGACGGCGCGCTTCCCATATTCAATGGCCTGCGTGGTCTCCCCGATCTTGGCGTAGACATAGGCGGCAAGGGAGAAGGGGGCGTTGGTTATCTCCGATTGACTGAGTTGTCCGGCCAGTTCAAGGGCGCGGTTGAGGTAGCCGAAGGTCTCCTCCCAGCGGCGCAGTAGGACGGCGATGTTCGCTGCGAGTGAGTATGCCCGGATCTCCTGCTGCAGGGTCAGGGGCTCGCCAAAGAGCGCTTCGAGCTGGCCGAGCGCAGTCTCCATATTGCCGGCCAGCGTCCGGTTACGAGCACTGATGAGCCAGAAGTCTGCACGTTGCTCCGGCGTAGCCTCGGCCAATCGGGGCTCGATTGCGTCGAGCAGGGCTCGGGTCTCTCTCCAGGGAGCAGTCGTGTTCAGCTCCTGTGCGCGCTCGAGCTGGCTTTCGAACGAAGAGGTGCCCGCCGACTGCGCACCGACGAGGCCGCCCAGGACAAGAAACGCACTCGCAATGAACAGCCGGATCGTCATGCGACCTGGTCGGGGAATTCGAAATGAATCGGTTAGTCGCAAGCCCTGACGGAACCGTTTGATTTCAGCGCGTCGAGGCCGCTGAGTTTTCGGAGTTTGTCGACGTCCTTGTCGAGCATGGCCTGAATCTCCTCGTCCTCGAGGCCACGTTCTTTCATGACCTTTTTGGGGTCAGCGATATACTCGTCGTGCAGCTTCGAGTCTTCGCCGAGTTGCTGGAGCAATTGAGTGAGTTCGGACATGGTAGGCTCCCTTTTTTGTTTACGCCCGCATAGAGGCTTCCCTGACCTGCGGGCAGAACACTCGATTATACGCATATGGCGGGCCGGCCGACACGCTCGGCAGCGCCCTCGAAATCGGGAGATTCGCGATGCCCCGTTTATTGCTCAACCTTCGCCACGTACCCGACGACGAAATCGATGAAGTGCGCGATCTCATGGAAGCACACAACATCGAGTGCTACGACACGCCGCCGGGCCCATTCGGCATCACTGCCGGCGGTATCTGGCTGAAGAACCCCGACGACTATTCCCGCGCTCGTGAACTGATGGACGGCTACCAGCGCGAGCGCGCCGAGCGGGCGCGGGCGGCGTGGGAAAGGGCGCGCGAACGGGGCGAGGCCGATACGCTGGGTTCGAGCGCGCGGCGGCATCCACTCAAGATCGCGCTGATCGTGCTTGGCAGCATCTTCGTGCTGATGGTGCTGTTTTCTCCCCTGGTCGTGCTGTTTCGCGCCGGCAGTTGATCGGGCTCGTTCAGTCTTCGGTCGCGGCGAGCGCCCGGATGACCGCCTCGCCGTAGCGCGCCAGCTTGTGTTCGCCCACCCCGCTGATGGTGGCCAACTCGTCGAGCGTGCCTGGCCGCGCCTCGACGATGGCCGCCAGGGTGGCGTCGTGAAAGATCACGTACGGCGGCACCTCCTCGCTGCGGGCCGTCTCGAGTCGCCACTGCCTGAGCGCCTGCCACTGCGGTGACTCCGTGTCGACATCGATGCTCGCCTTCCTGGCGCTGCGGCGTTTGGTGGGGACGGCATCCCGGCGCATTTCGATATCGGTTTCGCCGCGCAGCAGGGCACGGCAGTCCGGCCCCAGGCGCAGCCCGCCGTGGCCTTCCGGGTCGGGTACCAGGTAGCCGGCGGCCAGCAGCTGGCGCAGTACCGAGTGCCAGGTCGCGCGGTCGATATCGCGGCCGATGGCCCAGGTGCTCAGGCGGTCGTGGCCGAGCTGCTCGGCGCGCTCGGTTGGTTTGCCGGTCAGCACGTCGACGACGTGACCGGCGCCGAAGCGCTGGCCGGTGCGGAATACGGCCGACAGGGCCATGCGTGCCGCCTCGGTGGCGTCCCAGGTTTCCGGTGGGTCCTGGCAGTTGTCGCAGTGGCCGCAGCCGCCGGGGTGGTTCTCGCCGAAATAGCCCAGCAGGGCGGGGCGGCGGCAGTCGGCGCGCTCGCAGTAGGCCAGCAGGGCCTCGAGGCGCTCGCGTTCGAGCTTCTTCTGGTCGTCGCCGGCAGTGGATTGTTCCAGCAGCTGGCGGATGCGAACCACGTCGGACAGGCTGTAGACCATCCAGGCATCGGCCGGCAGGCCGTCGCGCCCGGCCCGGCCGGTTTCCTGGTAATAAGACTCGATGCTCTTGGGCAGGTCGAGGTGGGCGACGAAGCGCACGTCGGGCTTGTCGATACCCATGCCGAAGGCGATGGTCGCGCAGATGATCAGGCCGTCTTCGTTGATAAAGCGGTCCTGGGCGGCCTGGCGGTCGCCGGACTCCATGCCGGCGTGGTAGGAAATCGCGTCGATCCCCTGTTGCACCAGCCAGCCGGCGGTCTCCTCGGCCTTGCGGCGCGAGAAGCAGTAGACGATGCCGGATTGTCCCGGATGCCGGCGCCGGATGAACGAGAGCAGTTGCTGTCGCGCGTTGCGCTTGAGGCCGACGGTGTAGCGAATGTTGGGGCGGTCGAAGCTGTCGACGAACACGCGCGCCGTTGGTCCGAGCAGGCGCTCGACGATTTCGCCTCGCGTGCGCTGGTCGGCGGTGGCGGTCAGGGCGATGCGCGGTACGCGCGGAAAGCGCTCGGCGAGCAGGCCGAGCTTGAGGTACTCGGGGCGGAAGTCGTGGCCCCACTGCGAGACGCAGTGCGCCTCGTCGATGGCGAACAGGTTGATCCGGCAGCGATCGAACAGCCGCAGGGTCGTCTCCCGGAGCAGGCGCTCGGGCGCGATGTAGAGCAGGTCGAGTCGTCCTTCGGCCAGATCCTGCTCGGTGCGCCGCTGGGTGTCCGAGTCAAGCGAAGAGTTGAGCACGGCCGCCGCAACACCGTTGTGCCTGAGCGCCTCGACCTGGTCGCGCATCAGGGCGATCAGCGGCGAGACGACGATGGTCGTGCCCGCTCGCATCAGGGCCGGTATCTGGTAGCACAGCGACTTGCCGCCGCCGGTGGGCATGAGTACCAGCGCGTGACCGTCTTCGCCGACGTGCTCGATGATCTCGCGCTGCCGCCCGCGAAAGCCGCTGTAGCCGAAGACCTGGCGAAGCAGGGTTTCAGGGCTGCGGGGCGTATCGGCTTCGACGGCTGTACTCATCGTCTCGGGCTCGGGGGAATGACCATGACGGGCCACAGACTGCCACAAAGCGGGGGGTGGCGCGTCGGCATTTTGCCGCGCCGGGTTGTGCGAAAACCGCTAATCCGGTTTGGGGTGGTGTCTTTGTGGGGAGTGGTGCGTGGGTTCGTGTCGGTGGAGGGCGTGATGAGGGCTGGCGCCACCGGGCGGTGCGGTGGCCTCGACAAGTCAACTGCGGTTTCGCCCGGCCTGCTTCGCAGGCTCTTTCGGCGAGCAACTTTTTTCCCGCGCGAAAAAAGTAGCCAAAAAACGCGCTTTAACGTCAAAGTCCCACGATCCGGGGTTTCAGGACTGGAACCGGGAGGGGGCTGGCCCCTTCGCGGAGCGGGCTTCGCGAAGACTCGGTCGGAGGATCCGGTG
>NZ_JBHJMR010000018.1:0-55194 GCF_042310355.1 Wenzhouxiangella indolica
GCAACGCATCGGCCGATGCGTTACGGCCCTACGGGCCTCCACGCATCCTACGCGCCTGGATCAAGCCCCCGCGCGCGCAGCGCGCCACCTTCGAAGCCGAGCCGTCCTCGTGCGGGCTTCGCCCCACTCCTGCAAACGCCACCGGATCCTCCGACCGAGTCTTCGCGAAGCCCGCTCACCGAAGGGGCCAGCCCCCACAGTCATCAAGCTCCTGAGATAACAGAGCGTTGGACTTTGAAGTGAGAGAGCGTTTTTGCTTACTTTTGTCGCGAATGACAAAAGTGAGTCGCCGCAAGACCCCGCGAAGCGGGCCCGGGCGAAACAGATTTTGACTTGTCGAGGCCACCAAACCGCCCGGTGGCACCAACCCGCCAAACGCCCGCGGGGGGATGTTAAGCGCCCCGCGAACAAGGGCGACCCAATCAGATTGGGAGCACGCATCAGCAACGAGTGACGCCACCGGATATCTCGTCCGTCGGGGATGTAACCCCGACCTACGTCCAACAGCCGAATGTGCGAATATTTTCTCCTACCTCTTGTGGGAAGAAGAACAATGAGAACGTTCCTGATAGCCGCACTCGCGGTACTACTCCTGTCCGGCTGCGGCGAAGACGAGTCGGCCGACTCCCGGTCGGACGCGGCGCTGCCCGATGAGCAGGCTGCGACTACGTCGGCGGCCGATGAAGTGACTGACCAGGCAGGCGACGAGACCGCCGACAAGACTGCCGAAGCAGATTCCGGCAGTGAAGCGCCGCCTCCTTCCCCGTTGACACTGGAACTGGAAGACGGCACGACCCTGGCCTACGAAACCTTCGGGCAGGGCGACACCGCGGTTGTGATGCTGCATTGCTGGGGCTGCAACCGTCAGTTCTGGCGGCACCAGGTCGCGCCGCTGGTCAATGCCGGCTACCGCGTGGTGACCCTCGACCTGCCCGGTCACGGCGAGGCCGGCAGGGAACGCGACGAGTGGCGAGTGGGCGACTACGCCCGGGACGTCCGGGAGCTGATCGATGAACTCGGACTCGAGCGCGTCGTCCTGGTCGGCCATTCCATGGGCGGGCCCGTGGCGGCCATGACCGCACCGCTTCTGGACGAACGAGCGCGGGGTATCGTCTGCGTCGACACGCTGCACGATGCCGAGTTCGAATGGCCGGAGGGAATGTCGGAGCGCATGGCCCGGGGCTTCGAGTCCGACATGGCCGGCGCGCTCGACGGTTTCCTGGCGCAGATGTTCCCGCCCGGCACCGACCCCGACCTGGTCGCCTGGATTCGCGAGCAGGCGCTGGCCACCGACAGCGAGGCCCTGGTGGACCTGATGCGCGATTTCGGCAGCATCGACCAGGCGGCCATGCTGGATGCCGTTCAGGTACCGGTGCGCTGCATCAATGCCCGGCCCGAAGACGAACGCGGCATGCCCACGGCCGTCGAAACCAACCGCCGCTATGTGGACTTCGACGTGGTGCTGATGGACGGGGTGGGCCACTACCCGCAGCTGGAGGCGCCCGAGCGCTTCAACCAGCATCTTCTCGAAATGCTGGCAGAACTGAGCGATTCGAATGAATGACCCGCGCGAGCGGCTTCAGTCCGACCGAAGCCGCTCATGCCATCGGGCCGGATCGACCCGGAAGCACTTGCGCATTTCCTCGTACAGATCGGGATGGGTCTGCTCGAGCTGGATCGGCTTTTCGTAGAAGGTCTCGACCAGCACGGCAAAGAACTCCTCCGGCGCGGTGGCGCCATAGTGATCGAGCAGGGTGCGCGTCCCCGCGCTGGCTTCGCGCTGCAGTTGCTCGAACTCGCGTTTCATCACGCGCGCCCAGCTGATGTACTGGGAGCGCTGGTGCAGGATCGGCGCCCCGTCGACGGCGCCGTCGGCATCGTCGAGCTTGTGGGCGAATTCATGCAGTACGACGTTGTGCCCGTCCTTGATGTCGCGGCTGCCCGCCAGGGCCGAGTCCCACGACAGCACCACCGGCCCCCGATGCCAGGACTCACCCAGGCGGGCCTGGGGGCCGACCGACTGCACGAGCCCGTCCTGGCTGGTGTGCTGCGACACGAAGGTGCTCGGATACAGATAGATGGTCGAGAAGTTGGCGTACTGGTCGTGCGAACGGTTGAGCAGCAGGATGCAGGCGTTGCCCGCGATGGTCACGCGCATCTCGTCGGTGACTTCCAGGCCCTGGAAGCCCTCGAATGTCTTGTCGTGCAGGAACAGCTGGACATGCCCGTGCAGTTCGGACTTGAGTTCGTCCGGCAGCGCCCGGTAGAGCGGAACGTTGCGCTCGAGAATGTCCTGCCACGCCGCCGGCAGGGGCCTGGCGGCAATCTTGCCCCGGCGATGCCGGCGCCATCGTCCCCAGCCCCACCAGGCCAGCGCGGCCAGCGGCACAACCAGAAGAATCTCCATCAGGCCGCCCGTGCCGAAACGGCGCCTGGCAGCCGTGCCGCGCATTCACTAGAATGTTTCACGGCAAGGCAATCACGGGGAGTGCAATGAACGAAGCGCGTGATCGCTGTCCGGACTGCGACAGCCGGCTGCACCCGCAGGAAATCGAAAAACTGTTTCGTGGCGGCAAGCTCGATTGCTGGCATTGCAACGCACCGCTCAAGGCACGGGCCAGGGGACACTTGTCGGTGCTCACACAGGCCGCGGTCGGCGCGGTCCCGGTGTTCGACGCCGTCGTCGGCGGGGACACGCCCGCCTGGTGGGGCTTCGCCTTCGCCACCCTGGTCATCGTAGCCATCCACGTGCTGCCGCCGGGGCTGGTCCACGGCGCGCCGTGGGTGCGCATCGTCAACAGCCGGAGCGTCTTTGCCGTGAGCGAGGAATGAGCGCTTTCGGCAGCGGTCAATCACGGACATCGTCCTGCACCCACTGGAAGGCGTGCCAGAAATAATCACCGCTGCCATCGGCCGCCGGTGCGGTGCAGTTGATCTTGTTGCGGCCGGTCGAGCCGGCGCCGCCGATCTCGATCTGCAGCGAATGCGGCGGCCCCGCCTCGAAACGCAGCGTCAGACGCTCCCCGCTACCTGAATAGCAGGCCAGCTGCCCGTGCCGATAGGCGCCGTCGGCCAGTTTCAGCCGCAGCGACTCGACCGGCCCGCGCACGCCGTCACCCGAAGGCGAGGGCAGCTGCTCGATCACGGGAAACGGGCGCGAATCGACGGCCAGGGCGAAACGCTCCATGCCGTCGAAGCCGCTGGCCATGGGAAAGCGCGGCACCGACAGGCGGTCGGTGTGGGCCCCGACCGCACCCGAGCGCTGGGCCAGGGCGAAGTCGTAGCGCGCATCGACGAGTTCGGCCAGCGGATCCGAATCCTCGCCGTAGGGGTAGGCGAACAGCTCCGGTTCGGCACCGATCTCCTCGGAAATCCGTCGATGGGCGCGATCGATATCGGCCTTGACGCGCTCGGCCCAGCCGGCACGGCCCTCACCTTCCTCGCGCGCGATCAGGTGCCCGTGGCCGGCGCTGTGGTTGCCGATGATCACGCCGTCTTCGTACAGCGCGCGCAACTGGTCCCAGCTCATGTAGGGCGAATGACCGGCGTCGATCGCATCGGTATTGGCGAACACGGCGAATGGCCAGCCGCGCTCGCGCAAGCGCGGCCAGGCTTCGGTATGGACCGACTCGTAGGCGTCGTCGAACGTGATTGCGACCACCTTGTCCGGCACCGCTTCCTCGCCGTCGATCACGGCCGCGAGCAGTCGGTCGAGCGGCCAGACCTCGAAGCCGTTTTCATCCAGGTAGTCGAGGTGGGCCTCGAAGCGCCCGGGCGTGACGCTGGTCGAAGGCGGGGTGGACTCGCTGACGTGGTGATACAGCAGCACGACCGCATGGTCGGCCCGCGAAGGCTCGGCCGTGCAGGCGACCAGGCCCAGGCAGGCGGCAAGGATGGCGGTTCGAGCACTCATGCTCATGTCTTCAGGCGCCGGTATCGGCCGACGCGAGCGTGTCCGCCGAGGGTGATGCCTCACCCATCGCGCGGCGGATCAGCTCGCGGTTTGAACGAATGATCTGCTTGATCTCCTCGACGTAGGCCTCGCGGCGCTCCGAGTAGCGGATCAGGCCGTCGGCCAGGGACAGGGCCCGCGGCTCGACGTTCGCCTCGCGCTCGGCCTCGCGGATGCGGCGCAGCGGCAGGTAGGACGGGTGCGTGTTGAGGTTGTTGATGTAACGCCGGACGGAATGGCGCACGGAGTCGAAGGCGGCCACTTCGTGGGCGGCGTCCTGGTTGCGCCGCGACGGCACGATGCCGCAGCCGCGCACGTAGCACCAGTGACCGAACAGGTTGTTGCCCTGCCGGGCGAAACGCGAGCGCCCCCAGCCCGATTCCTTGGCGGCCTGGACCAGGGCCAGCGGCTCCGGCACGACGTCGACGCGCCGCTGCAGCAACGCCAGCGTCTCCTCGCGCGAGTCGCCCGGCCAATCGAGCTCGTACTCGGCCGAGAGCTTGCGCATCCAGTGCCGGTCGAGCAGGGGCAGCGGACGACCGTCATCGACCTCGGGCGCGATCTCGAGCAGGGTGCGCCGCTGATCGAACACCCGCTCGTTTTCCGAGGCGACGATCGGCGCCAGGAATTCGAAGAAGGACGCCTTGAGCACGTCGGCCCGCTCGATCTCGCTGAAGTCCGGCAGGACTTCCGGCGCCGGGCGCAGGACGGCCCACAGCGCGACCAGCACCATGGCGAGCAAGGCGGCACCTTCGCCGGCCCACTGCGGCGGCAGGCGATCGATCAGTCGCCGCGGCTGCGGCGTTTCGCTTTCGTTCGGGTTCACCATGCCTACAGTTTGCCACCAACGGGCTTACTAAGACATGCACAAGTATTGCCGTGTTCAGTCCGATTCCTCCCGCCGCCGCAGGTAGTCGCCCAGGTTGGGCGGCCGATAGTCGACATCCTCCCGCCAACGACGCTCGGCGGTCTCGTCGAGCATTTGTCCGGCGTGACGGCCGCCCTGCGCCGCGATCGGCCGGTGCCAGGGCGGAATCAGGCGAAACAGCCCGCGGCGGCTGCGCGCCGGCCCCTGGAAGACGTCCAGCGTGGCGGCCGGCGCATCGACCGCAAGTCCGCAAAGACCCGCCTGGCGCAGTATCCAGCCGAAGGTGATAGCGGAAAGCCCGGCGTTGGGACCGCCCCCGCCGACATCGCCGTGCACACCGACGAACCAGCGCTGCTCCACGGTCTGGTCGTGCGCCCGGGGCAGGCGGCGCCAGAGCGTGGCCTTGAAATGCCGGCGCTTCTCGTCGATGGCAAGGGCATGGTAGGCATACCGCACCGTTGGCCCGAGCCGCGTGTCGTGAAACTGCACCCGTCGGCTGAGCGGGCTCTTGTGCAGCAACAGCGGGTTGCCGAGCGCGCCGACCGTGTCCCACACGCCGATGAACTCGACCGGGGTACGGTTCTCGCGGGCATACCGCTCGCGAAAGCGAACGGCCTCGGCCGCATCGGGATGCTTGAGCGGCGAACGCGACTTGTACAGGTCGAAGGCCGAGTCGATGCGATCGGCGAACTCGGTTTTCAGCACACCGGCGTTGAAGATCATGCCGGCGAGGCTGCGGACCGTGAACGCGCCTCGGCTGTAGCCGAACAGGAACAGCTCGTCGCCCGGCTCGTAGTGCGCCACGACGAAGCGATAGGCGTCCTTGAGATTGTCCGACAGGCCCCAGCCCGTCGCGCCCGCAAACCAGCGGTAAAGGCGATTGCCGTCGCTGCCCACGCCGGGCCCGTAGTAGACCCGCTGCTCGACGCCCATAGAATCCTCGCCGGCCACCGACTCGGCCAGGCGCAGCACGTTCGTCGGCGCCGGCGACCCGTCGCGCTCGCGGTCGGCCGAACTCCAGGTGCCGTCACAACAGACAACGATTCGCTTCATGGCCCACTCCCCGATGCCATGAAATGATGCTACCCCCGTGGAACCGGGTCTTCAATTGATGCAATCGGGAATAGGGCTGACAGCCTCACCCATGCCCCGAAGGCCGGGCGTGCCAAGTTCCCTACCGGAAGCCCCTACAGGGCATATTGAATGATCATCTCCAGCGCCTCGTCGCGCGAAATCACGCCGTCGTGGTCGGCATCGAACTGGTCGAAGATCTTCGAACTCACGCCCACGCCATGCTCGCCGGTCAGGCAGCGCACCAGTTCGACGAACTCGCCCCTGGAAAGTACGCCGTCGCCGTTGGTGTCGACTTGTTTGAACATCTCGTCGACCAGTTCTTCGCGTTTCATGCCCGCTTTGCTCCGTTCAAGGGTTTGTATCAAGACTGCCCGGAAAGATAACACTACCCACGCCGGCTTGTTGTTACCCCGGCGGGCGGATTGAACCAGCGCCGCGCTTGGGTGCAGAATCGACGCATCAGGATCCATACCCTGCAGCGCTTCTTGCGACCGGACGATTTCAAGGAGGCAGCAAGGACCGCACCGTTCGCGCGCTCGCTTGTCGGGCGGCCATGCCCGATTGAACCGTTTTCCCTCCCGGGCGCACTGTAGAAGCAAGAACGCAAATGGACCCAGGACCCTTGTGAGAACCGGGAAGGAAAGGGCACTCGACGCCTACCTGGCCGCCTCGGCCCGAACGGGCAGTCGCAGTGCACTCGACAAGCTGGCCGGACGCTGGCAGCGCAAGCTGCTGGCCCACGCCCACCGCATGACCGGCGAAGCCGATCTCGCCGCCGACGTGGTGCAGGAAGCCTGGACCGACATCCTGCGCGGCATCGGCCGGCTCGACGACGTCAACGCCTTTCCCGCCTGGGCCTTCCGTATCGTGACCCGCCGCTGCGCGCGCGCCATTCGCGGCCGCCAGCGCCGGCGCGCCGGCACTGCGGCGCTGGCCCGCGACGCCGGGCCGACGACCGGGGACGACGGCGGCCACGAGAACCGGGCCGACCTGGCCGTGATTCGCAGGGCCATGGCCGAACTGCCGGCGGAGCAACGCGCGGCGCTCGGGCTGTTCTACCTCGAGGGCCTGAGAGTGGCCGAAATCGCCGTGGCGCTCGATGTCGCGCCCGGCACCGTCAAGACCCGACTCATGCACGCGCGCAACTGGTGGCCCTTCAACTGGATAATTGCGGATTCAGTTGGTCTGTCAGCGTTCAGGGCAAGACGCGGCTTGCAGTGAATGGCCTTAGCCCTTTACAAGAGCCGCAACGCCGCCATGGACGCTGACAGGCCAACCCTTAGGGCGCTCCTGTGGCGCTCCGCAGCGGCGTTCCCGCGCTTGCCAAGGGCGACGGCCATTGACTGCGCACGGCGCCTTGCTGCGGAACGCCACAGGAGCGCTGAACCCGCAATTATCCAGTTGAAGGGCCACGAACTGCGTGCCCGACTGCAAGGAGAACAGACATGAGCAAGATCGACGACCTGATCAACGAATCCCTCTCGAAAGAAGACGAAGCGCTGCTGGAGCACTACGGCAACGAACCCGGCTACTTCAGCCAGGCCATGGCCCTGTTTCGCGGCCAGCTCGGCTGGGTGATGTGGTTCGTGGGCATCGTGCAGCTGCTGTTCTTCCTGGGTGCGATATACGCCCTGGTGCAGGTCTTCACGGTGGACCAAGTGATGGACGCGCTGCGCTGGGGCGTCGTCACCGTCGTCCTCGTCCAGCTGTCGACCTTCCTGAGAGGCTTCATGGGCGCCCACTTCGAGGCCAACCGCGTCCTGCGCCAGATCGCCCGCCTCGAACTCCGCCTCGTGGCTTCCAGGACAGAGTCCTGAGACCCCCGAAGAATGATCTGGGTTTAAGGAAAGCCGAAGCGGTGATAAATTAAGTAGGAGGCGCAGTAGCTCTCAGCGCCTCCTAAAGCGCCCGTAGCTCAACCGGATAGAGCATCAGGCTTCGAACCTGAGGGTTGGGGGTTCGAGTCCTCCCGGGCGCGCCACCACGACGCCGCCTCACCAGGGCACCGGCTTGCCGTGGTGGTCGAAGAAGCCACCGCTGTCGTCGGCGCCGAGCCGGTCGATGACCTCTAGCAGCTCGCGCGCGGCCACCTCGGGCGCGCGCACCGACAGGCCGGCCTTGCCGAACGGCGCCGACAGACGCGTATCGACGGTGCCGGGATGAAGCGCGACACAGACCGCTTCCTTCGAGCGCCGGTGCAGTTCCACGGCGGCGCTGCGCACGAACTGGTTCAGCGCCGCCTTGGAAGCGCGGTAGCTGTACCAGCCGCCCAGGCGATTGTCGCCGATCGAACCGACGCGCGCCGACAGGGTGGCGAACACCGACTTGCCGCCGCGCGGCAGCAAGGGGAGGAAATGCTTCATCAGCAGCGCCGGGCCGGTGGCGTTGACGGCAAAGGCCTTCGCCATGTGCTCGGGGTCGAGCTGCGACCAGCTCTTTTCCGGCCCGAAGTCGTCGTCGTGCAGGAAGCCGGTGGCGTCGATCACCAGGCGCAGGTCACCGCCGAGGGTTTGCACGTGTTCGGCGGCGGCGCGAATGCTGTCCTCGTCGGTGACCTCGAGCGGCGGATCACTGCGGCGTGACAGCCCGACAACTTCCAGCTGCCCGGAATGGGCTTCCAGCCGGGCGCGAAGCGCGGCACCGATGCCGCCGCTGGCGCCGATCACGACGACCTTTCCTTCGGCCGGAAAAGCCCTGGCATCGCTGGGTTCGATCATGGCGTGTGCGCGATCGGGGTCGGCAACCCCGTGTTCGGGTAGACCCGTATCGTGAGGCAGGCCGGGCGAATCCCGCGTCAACGCTGTACCGGCGTCGGGCACCGCTGGTACGGTGGGCGCCGCGCACCAAGCGACCCGACACCATGCCGAATCCGCTCGAACCCCTTCGCCGCCTCTACCGCTTCTACTTCCCCGCGGTCGACTTCGAGCTCCCGCTGGCCGTGCAGCGCAGCCAAGCCGTCAATCGGCTCTCGGATCAGGTCATTCCGGGCTGGAAGGCGTTGTTCTCGCGGCTCGAACACGACGCCGTGGGCGGCAAGGTCTCGCGCGACAAGCTCGTGCTCTATCGCATCGAGCCGATCGAGGGCCGGCCGGGAACATTCAAGGCGAACTCCTGGCGCCCCATGCTGTTCGCCGGCTTTCGCATGCGCGGCGACACCCTGCACCTGCGCGGCCGGTTCACGATTCATCCGTTCGTGCAGGCATTCACCGCGTCCTGGCTGCTCGGCGTCTTCGCAATCACCGCCTACGTGCTGTTCATGGCCGTCTTCCACGAGCAGATGGGCATCGACGAATCCATGCCCCTGTCGATCCCGCTGATGTGCGGGGTACTCATCGTCGGCGGCACGCTGCTGGTCAGGAAAGCCTGGCAGTGGTCCGAGCACGATATCGACGCCATCTCTGAATTCCTCGAGCAGACCATCGGCGCCGCACGCGGCCCTTGACCGGGCATTGGTCGCGTCGGCGAACCCGTCGACTTCGCCCGGGGTAAGCCCTGGCTGGCCTTGGACGAATCGAAGGTCGAGACCGGTAGCGAGCTGGTGATCGACGGAGGCTCTACGGCGCAGTAAGCCCGCCGCGGACGATCCGCCCACGCCTGTCCATCCAATTGTCCACCAAAGGAAGCGCACTGCGGATAACCGGGGGAGCAAGCCTTGCTCACCCTGGATCACTACGGCCAAAAAAGGACAGCATCGATGAAAACAAGCCTGCGCACCCTCTTTCTCTCGGCCGCCCTGACGCTCGGATTCTGGCCCGCCCTGGCCACGGCGCAGCCCTTTGCCTACATCGGCAATGTCGCTGAGGACAGCGTTTCGGTCGTCGACACACAGTCCAACACGATTGTCGAAACTTACGCGCCGGTCCCCACACCCCGTGGGGTGACGGTCTCCCCCGACGGCACTCGCGTGTATGTGGCGAGCATCAGCGATAGCGTCGTGACCGTGATCGACACCGCCAGCGGCACCGTCGAGGCGTCGATCGCCATCGACGACTCGCCCCAGGCCGTTGCGGTCAGTCCGGATGGTTCACGCGTCTATGTCGCCACGACCCTGGCCGATGTCGTGACCGTGATCGACGCGGCGAGCAACACGGTCAGCGGCACCATCGCCGTCGGTGATGCGCCGGTCGGCATCGTGGTGTCGAACGACGGCGAGCGCCTCTACACCGCGAATTTCAATGCCGGCTCGGTGTCGGTGGTCGACACGGCCACCGAATCGCAGATCGCGACCGTCCCGGTCGGGAACGAGGCGTTCATGATTGAAGTTTCACCGGACGGCAGCCGCGTCTACGTCGGCAACGGGGCCGATGACAGCGTTTCGGTCATCGACACCGACGCTCTCACCGAGATCGCCACGATCGGCGTCGGCGCCTATCCCGCCGGCATTGCGATAGCCCCCGACGGATCGAGCGTCTACGTCACGAATGCCGACGGTGATTCAATCTCGGTGATCGATACCGACGCCGCCGCGACAACAGCCACCATTGCGCTGCCGGTTTCCAATTCGTCCGGTCTCGGCATCACACCTGACGGAACCCGACTCTATGTTGTCAGCGAGACCGACAACGAGGTCGCCGTGATCGATACCGCCACTCAAGACGTCGTGGACGGCATCGCGGTGCCGTCGGGCTCGTTCAATCTGGGCCGCTTCATCGGGCCGGACCGGGGCGGATCGGCTTCGGCGATCTCGGTGCCGGCGCTCGACGTCTGGGCCACGCTCTTGTTGATTCTGCTGGCCGGACTGATCGCCAACCGCACGCTTCTGGCCGCGAGGTAGCGGCGTCCCGGGTCACCGCTGGCGCGGCCCCGGACAGCGGGATCACTGCGCCTGGCGGGTCGGGTCGTTGCGTCCGTACTGGTCGTGGCTGGAGACCCAGTCCAGCGAGGAAATGGCCGCGCCCAGGGAGATTTCGCCGGCCAGCACGGTGCCGGCAACGATCTCGGCGAACTTCATCACCTGGCCCGGTCCTTCGCAGCCCATGATCCGCAGGCTCTCGGACTGGGTGGCCAGGCCGGTGCCGCCACCGATGGTGGCCACGATCAGCGACGGCAGTGTGATCGAGATGTAGAGGTCCTTTTCCTCGGTCAGCTCGGTATAGAGAATACCGGCCGAGGACTCGGCCACGTTGGCCACGTCCTGGCCCGTTGCGATGAAGATGGCCGTGATGGCGTTGGCCGCATGGGCGCCGTTGTTGTTCGCGCCAGCGAGCATAGCGCCGATGCTGGCGATCTTGGAGTGGGAATAGAGCTGCTCGGTGTCGGCATCCATGATGTCGCGCAGCACCTGGCGCTTGACCGTGCACTCGGCCGTGACGCGCTTGCCGCGGGTGCGCATGGCGTTGATCTGTGATGCCTTCTTGTCGGTGGCGAAGTTCGACTCCAGGTAGAAGTCCTTCACCTCCGCGCCGTCGAAGTTCTGCAGGATCCAGTTGCAGGCCGCGAACGTGGCCTTGCCGACCATGTTCATGCCGGCCGCATCGCCGGTGACGAAATTGAAGCGCGTGTAGCAGAAGCGGCTGACCAGGTAGTAGTCGATGTACTTGAGCGTCGCGAACCGGTCGGACTCGCTGCAGACCTGGCGCAGGGTCTCGGTGCGCTCCTTGAGCCAGTCGGCGAAGCGCCGCGCCGCGGCGGCATTCTCGAAACAGAAAACCGGCGCGCGCTGCATGTTGTCGCCCACGACCGTGCACTGCACGCCGCCGGACTCGCGGATGACGCGCATGCCGCGGTTGTACGACGCCACCAGCGTGCCCTCGGTGGTCGCCAGGGGCACGTAGAATTCGCCCTCGGCATGCTCGCCGTGCACGAGCAGCGGCCCGGCAATGCCCAACGGGATCTGGGCCACCCCGGTGAAGTGCTCGATATTGCCGCGCATCATCGTCGGATCGAACGAAAACTGCCGGATGTGCTCGAGCTCGACGCCGGTGCGCTCGGCCACGAAGCGCTGGCGCGCCTCGACCATGGCCGGGGCATAGTCGTCTTCGGCGTCACGGGGAATCATGTCGGCAGAACGTTCCCCGCTGCCAAGGCGGTCGCTGACCGACAGCGACAGGCGGCCGAACGGGGGCGCCCGAAACACCAGCTCGATGTCGTGCTCGCCCTCATCCAGCGCGTCGATGGCCAGATCGACCACCATCAGCGTGCCCAGGGGGAAAGCAACGGCACGGTCGGGGGCGATGTCGGCCAGGGCGATTTCGGCGCCGCCGTCCATCGAAAGGCGTACGCGCTCGGGCGCCACGTCCTCGCCGTCGATGCGCAGGTGATCGACGGCCTCCAGGCGCGCCGGACTGAGCCGGTTCTTGATCGAAAAGCGCACACCCGCCTCGGTGTTGCGCAGGCTCGAGCGGTTGTAGAGCCGCTTGAGCAGGGCCTTGGGTACGAAACGCATATTCATCCTCCTCCGGCACCGTCGTGTAGTGCCCACGGGTTTCACCTGCCCTGATCATAGGGGCGCAGGCGACCGTCGCTCTTGCTCCAGATCAATACCGACTGGCTGCGGGGACCCTGCGCTGGCATAATGCCCTTCTGCGGGGATATCTCAGAGGGGAGCATGATCCGTGAAAAGGCTCACATGAGTTCGCGGCGCGACACGACCGCGGGGCATCGCCAGCGCGGGGGATCAGACCAGTGAACGCCAGCCAGTCATTTCTAACGCGCGACTCGGTTGCCAACCTGATTCGCCTGACCAGCCTGGTCGCCATCGCGCTGGGCCTGTTCGCCATCGTCACCGGGGGCGTGGCGGTCTACCTGAACCTGTCCGCCCAGCTCGAACTCGAGCGCTCCGACCGCGCCGCCACGCAGCAGGCCGATCGCATTGCCACCGAACTGGCGGACGTGCAGACGGCGCTGCGCGACGCCAGCGTGGTCGACGCCGCACGCGCGGGCTCCGGCGATGCCCTGCGCGCGGCGCTGCGCACACGCGGGGTCACGAGCATTCTCGACGCCCGCCTGCTGCCGGCCGAGATCGACGCGGTCGCCACCTCGGAGGAGATCGACCTCGGCTTTGCCGCGATCGAGGTGGTGCTCGAGGCCATCCGCAACGACCGCGCCGAGATCCGCGTGCTCGAACCGGGAACGCCGTCGGAAAGCCTGGCCTTTGCCCAGCGCATGCCCGGCGAGGGCGACGTACTGCTGCTTCGCCTGACCGTCAATGTGCTCACCAGCCTGATGCACGACCACGAGGCGCTGGACTTCCTGGCCCTGGCCCAGAGCGACCGCCGCGACCGCACGGTGCTGACCGCCGTTGGTCGCTCGGCGGCCGCGCGCATCCGCGAGATTCCCATTGCCGACAGCAGCCTGCTGCTGCAGTGGAGCCGGGCGACGGTCAGCGCGCCGATCGACAATCGTGCCGCGGTGATCGTCGGCTCCTCGGGCATCATCGTGCTGATGCTCGGCCTGCTGCTGCGCCGGCGCACGCGGCTGGCGCGCTACCTGGGCGAAACCGAAGCGGGGGCGCAGCGGCCGGAACCGCGGCGCGCAAAGGCCGCCGGGAAAGCCGCCGCGCCGGCGCGACGCCCCGATCCACAGGCCGCGCCGCGCGGCAAGGACCACGCCGACGACCCGATGGCCAGGGACTGGCGTTCGGCCGAGGATGAGCCGCCGACCATGGTCGCGCCAGCGCCCGACCTGCCCGAATGGCTGCGCGAAGATGTCGACGCCGGGCTCGACGAACTGGGCGACGAGGACCTCGGCACGACCATGCCGACACCCGACGCGCCGCTGTCCGATCCGGGCAGCGACGACGATGAAGCGCTGCTCGAGGACTTCGACACCTACCAGGGCGTCGACCCCTCGCTGTTTCGGCCCGACGGGATCTACGGCAAGGCGGGCGAGGAACTGGGCGTGCCCGACATGGTGATCCTGGGCCAGGCCATCGGCAGCCAGGCCGCCGATGAAGGGCTGAGACGCATCTGCGTCGCGCACGATGACCGCGCCAGCGGCGGCGAACTGCTCGAGGGCCTTTCGCGCGGCCTGAGCGTGAGCGGTATCGACGTGATCGACCTGGGCAAGGCGCCCGCGCCGCTGGCCTGGTTTGCCGCCATGCGCCGGCAGCAGGCCGGTGCCGTGGTGATCAGCGGCGGCAACCGGCCGCAGGACATCAACGGGCTGGAGATCGTGCTCGACGGTCGCTGGCTCGACCGCGAGGAACGGCGCGGCCTGCTCGATCGCATTCGCAACCAGGAGTTCGCGACCGGCGCCGGCGAGCACGAGATCACCGACGAGGCCGAGCGCTACGGCGAGCAGCTGGCCGCTTCGCATCGCCTGCAGCGGCCGCTGCGCGTGGTCGTCGACTGCGGCAACCCGGTCAACGGGGCATTCGCGCCCGGCCTGTTCGAGTCGCTGGGCGTCGACGTCATCGCGCTCAACGCCGACGCCGAGACCCGGCCCGAGCAAGTGGCGGCTTTCGACAGCGCCGAGCGCGGCCAGGACCTGCAGCTTTGCGTGGAAAACTTCGCCGCCGACCTGGGCTTGGCCTTCGACGGCACGGGCGGAAAGCTGCGTGTCGTCGACCCCGGCGGGCAGCCGGTATCAACGGCCCGGCTTGCCGCGCTGCTGGCGGCCGACCTGGCGGAGCAAAGCGAGGAACCGTCGGTGGTCGCCGACGCCGGGCTGGCCGCGCAGCTGGCCCTGCCGGGCAGCGCCGAAGACATCCGGATCATCGCCTGCGACGGTGACGCCCGCGCGGTGCAGCGCAGCCTGCGCGAGCGCAACTCAGGGCTGGGCGTGCATTCCGACGGCTCGATCATGACCGCCGGCGACTGGCACGGCCTGCCCGACGCCTTTCATGCCGCCGCCTGGCTGCTGGCCGTGCTGGCCGCCGACGGTCGTCCGGTGGCCGAAATCCTGTCGACCGGGCAAAAGGATGCGGACCCAGCGGCCCGGGATTGAGAACAGCCAAAAGTGTGATGTATTTCTCATAATGCCTGCGGTAAGATGCGGGCATTGGAGTGCCTTCGGGGGCCTGCTTCTTGAGCGACATCCGCACCCACGACTACACCAGCGTCATCGGCCGGGCCTTCGGCAACTTCATCGTTGTGCGCGAACTCGGCCGCGGCGCCATGGGCGCGGTCTTCATCGGCTACCAGAAGTCGCTCAAGCGCCAGGTGGCGATCAAGCTCCTGCCCAAGGCCATCGCGCGCAGCGAGTCGGCCCGGCAACAGTTCCGCGACGAGGCCGAGACCATCGCCGTGCTGTCGCATCCGCACATCATCACCATCTTCGAAAGCGGCGAGGACGACGAGTATTTCTACCAGGTCATGCAGCTGGTCGAAGGCCAGGACCTGGCGCGCATCCTCGCCAAGCTGCGCCGCCATCCGGTGCCCACCCGCCGGATCCTGCCGGTGCAGCACACCGTCCGCCTGGTCGGCGAAGTGCTCGACGGGCTCGAATTCGCCCACGAGGAAGGCGTCATTCACCAGGATCTCAAGCCCGCCAACATCCTGGTCGATAACCGCACCGGCCGCGCGCTGATCGCCGATTTCGGCATCGCCAAGACGCGCCAGATCGAGTTTTACGCTCGCGGCCTGGTCGTGGGCACGCCGCAGTACCTCTCGCCCGAGCAGGCCGCCGCCGAGGACACCGACCGTCGCACCGACATCTACTCGATGGGCGTGATCCTGCTCGAGCTGCTGGCCGGGCGGCTGCCCATCCGCGACGAGTCGGGCAAGGAAACGGTGGTGCGCAAGATCCAGCAGCCCGACACCTTTTTCACGCAACCGCCGGGGGCCTGCTCCGCCTGGATCGACGCGGTCATGGAAGGCATCATCAACAAGGCCACCGCCAGCGACCGCAACAAGCGCTACGTCAGCGCGCGCGCCTTCGCCCAGGCACTGAGGCGCTGGTGGGACGCACAACAGCAAAGGGCGGCGCCGTGAGCCAGGGCAGCGCCCACAACCTCGATGCCCGCAGCGCGGAGCTGATCGCGCGCCAGCTCAACTCCGCCTACATGAACGCCTGCGGCTTCGGCCTGAACCACCCGACCACGGATCGGGCGCTGGAGACCTTCCACGGCACCCTGACCAAAGCGCTCGACAAGGACGACTCGCTGTCGCTGATTCTCGACCGCGGCACGCTGTTCATCGAAAAGCATCCCGTCGGCGGGCGCTTCAACCCCAAGCGCATGGTCGACTCCTTCAACGAGATGGGCCTGGAGTCGATCACCTTCAGCAAGGGCTTCAGCGAGTCGGACGCCAAGGCGCTGGTCACGACGCTGTCGAAGCTGCTCGAGTACCCCTCGCTGGAGGCGGCGATCACCGAACTGCGGCCGCGCCAGTCCGGTGCCATCCAGTTCAACTACATCGTCTACCGCAAGGTCACCTCCGACCAGAAGGTGGTGGGCGGCGACGCCCCCGGCGACGACCCGGGCGAGGCGCTCAAGCGCAGGCGCCCCGAGGCCCCCGTGTCGGCCGCCGGCGCGCGCGTGCTCGGCCAGCTCGACAGCTTCTTCTCCCTGGGCGATATCGCCGGCAACCCCGACGCAGCCGCCGAACAAATCGGCACCTCGAGCGCGCAGGACAACGGCAACCGCGGCAAGCTGGTCGAGCACCTCAAGCGCCTGGTGCGCGAGGTCGAGATGGGCGGCGGCGACGTCGAGGGCCTGTCGCCGGAAGAACTGTTCACGGCCATGAACACGCTGCGGCAGCGCCTGCGCAAGTCCGCCACCGCGCAGCAGGACGTCGACCGCATCATGGCCGCGAGCGGCGAGGTGGTCAGCGAGGTCGACGAGTTGACCTATTCCACCCTGGTGAGCCTGGTGCGCGAGGAATACCGCGGCGGCAGTTTTTCGGTCAAGCGCATGGCGCAGATCATCAACCGCATGCTACCCGACGCCGGCGACCTCAAGCGCCTGCTGCCGCGACTGCGGCGGGGCCTGATGGAAGAGGGCATGCCGCTGGAGCAGTACACCCAGCTCGTCCACGAACTGTCGAACGAATTGCGCGGCGAACACCTGGTGAGCGCGCTGGAGTCGGGCGCGGAAAACGTCGGCATGGACGTCGACGACATCGTCCGGCAGATCCAGGAAGATCCGACCGAAGCGGCCCGCCTGGTGGTGCTGGCCGGCGAGCTTCGCCAGGGCGGCGTGGGCGACGGACAGCAGCTGTCGGCCGCGTTTACCGACTACATCGAACGGGTCAGTCAGAAGCTGGCGCTCGACCGCGTCGCCCACGGCGAACCGGTCGACCCGGGCACCCTCGGCGAACAGATCCAGCGCGTGCAGCGTGAACTCATCGGGCGCATGAACGAAAGCGGCCTGACGCCGGCGGCCGCGCGGGAGCTCGAGCAGCAGCTCGAGCAGCGCAGGCCGCAGGCCAGCGAGAGCAGCAAGATGGCGCTGTTCGAGCGCATGCTCGGCGGCAGCGAGCAGCTCTCCGACACCCTCGTGCTCGACTGGCTCGAAAAGCAGATCGAGAACAGCACCGAACTGGAGCAACTCGGCCAGGCCATTACCGAGCGACTTCGCCAACACGGCTATACCGCGCCGCAGGCGGCCCGCCTGATCGACGAACTGGTCCTGCGCCTCGAGCAGGAGGACGAACCACCGCCCCTGCCGCCGGCGGTGCTCAGCGTGAGCAACACCGCGCTGTTCCTCAAGCACCAGGTCAAGAGCGCACAGCGCTACGGCAACCCCTTTTCGGTCATCAAGCTGCTGGTCGAGTGGCTGGTGCCGGTCGAGGGCGGCGGCCCCAGGCGCCCGCGCAAGAGCGACATGCGCGAACTGCTGCCCGAACTCTACTTCCGCATCACCCGCCTGGCGCGCGACCTGGACCTGGTCGGCTCGCTCGAGAAATCACAGCGCGCCGTCCCCTTCATCATCCTGCCCATGACCGAGGAAGAAGGCGCCGGCATCTTCCGCCAGCGCCTGCTCGATGTCCTGGCCGAGTTTCCCTTCCGGCTCGACAGCGGCGAATACACCCTGATCTGCACGGTCAGCGCCGTCGGCTTCGACGGTGAAACCGACGCCGACGCCAACACCTTCGTCCAGCGGCTCAACCAGCTGCACCGAAGCCACCGCGCCGAAACCGCCAGGCGGGCAACCCAGAGCAACGCCGAACGGCAATCCGGCGGCGCCGCTTGACGCCCCAATTCGCCCGCCTCCGGGGCCCGACCGCTGCCGCGGACCGGGTCGACAGCCAATCGCCGCCGCGACATCATAGGGCATCCCTTTTCCGTCAGATTCCTCCAGAGGCCTCCGCATGAGCATCGAACCGACCGCCACCCTCTACCTGCCCGCGCTGGCCTGCCTGGCCGCAAGCGGCCTGCTCCTGGTCGTCCAACTGTTGATCGCCGACATCGCCGGGATCCGCCGCGGCCATCGGGCCGGTTTCCCGGTCGCGGCCGACCCGAGCCGCTTCCATTTCCGCGCCATGCGCGCCCACGCCAACCTCAACGAAAGCATTGCCGCTTTCGTGGCCGTGCTGGTCGCGGCCATGGTCGTCGGTGCACCGAGCTGGGCGGTCAATGTCTTCAGCGCCGTCTACCTGGCCGGTCGCATCGGCCACGCCGTGATGTACTACGCCAACCTCAGCCTGGCCCGATCGGTGTCATTCGGCATCGGCCTGGTCGGCATCGTGGGCGTCGGCGTCGCGGCATTGCTCGCAATGATCGGAACGGGCGTTTGACCGGTTGACCGCGTCGAGCGCGCATCGCCTGCAATTGGAGCCGTTGGTCTTCAGCCCCCGGCCGCCCGCGCCTTGCGCCGGCGCTTGTTGGCGGCAAACGCGATCCCCTGGGCGTTGATGTCGAGGTCGAGCTTGAGGTGCGACCAGATCGCTTTGTCGCGGCCCAGGTTGCCCCGTCCATCGAGCAGGCCGGCGACGTAGTCGTACAGGCGAGGGCGGCAATAGGCTTCCAGTTCCTCGTCCGGCAGGTCGCTGGCTTCGGCGTCGTCGCGCACTCTCTCGGCAAAATCCAGGTGGCGGATAAGCTGGCCGGCCGCCGTCTCGATATCGGTCACGGCGCCGAAGTGCGTCACGTAGATGCAGCCAGGCTTCTCGTCGACCAGGCGCCGGACCGACTCGCGCGCCAGCTCGGGCTCGAAGTCCGTCGGACTGGTCGACGGCATTGCGAATGTGCCCTCAACCTGCAGGGTCGGGTAGGCCAGCCCGAACGCATCGCCGGCAAAGATCGCGTCCGAAGCGCTGTCGGCAATGCAGAAATGGTGGTTGGCGTGGCCGCGGGTGTGCAGGAATCGCAGCTCGCGGCTGCCGAAGCGAAGCGTTTCCTCGTCGTCCATGACCCGCACGCGCGCCTCGTCCACCGGCTCGATCGTGCCGTAGAGTTTCTTGAAGCTCTCTTCGCCATAGACCGCCGAGGCGCTGGCGACCAGCTTCGAGGGATCAATCACATGGGGCGCCGCACGCGGATGAGCCAGAACGGTGGCGTTCGGGCAGGCCCGGGCCAGCTTCGACGTGCCGCCGGCGTGATCCAGGTGCACGTGCGTGATGATCAGGTACTCCACCTGCTCCGGCGTCAGGCCCTGCTCGTCGAGCGCGGCCAGCAGCCGCGGCACCGCCGCGTTGGTGTTGTTGTCGACGAACGCCGCCTTGTCGCCCTCGACGATCAGGTAAGCGGCGGCCACCTCCGTGCGGTCGAGATAGTGCGTGTCGATGGTGTGGATGCCGTTCATGTCATCTCCTCGGTAACCCGTTCAGCCTATCACCGGCGGGCCGGGTCGCTTGTGCCGTTCCGCGCCATACTGTAGCGTATGGCGAAGCCCGGCGGCTGCCCAGGGAGGAAGCCATGTACCCGTCCGACCAGCAATCCAACTACCTGATCGATCTCTACAACCGTGTAACGAGCTGGCCGTTCGGCCAGGCGCTGTTCTCGCGCCTGTTCGCGCGCAAGGCGCCGTACTTCGCCACCATCCGGCCCCGCGTGACCGAACTGCGCCCCAACTTCTGCGAAGTCCGCTTTACCAAGCGCCGCAAGGTGCAAAACCACATCGGCACCGTCCACGTCATCGCCATCTGCAACGCCCTGGAGATGGCCATGGGCGGGCTGGCCGAGGCCACGATTCCAAAGCACCTGCGCTGGATTCCGCGCGGCATGCAAGTCGACTACACGGCCAAGGCCGATTCGGATATCCGCGTGACCGCCGAAACCCGCCCCGAGGACTGGCAGCCGGGCGACCTGCCCGTGAAGGTCACCGCCTACCGCGCCGACGACACGGTGGTGGTGCAGGGCACCATCATGCTCTACGTCTCCGAGAAGCCGCCGAAAGCCTGAAGGGCATTGCAGTTGGGCACGGCGGTCAGTAGTGAAACCGGCACTGGGCGATCAACAGATCGTCTTTCTCCACCGCATAGACCAGCCGATGTTCCCGATCGATCCGACGCGACCAGAAGCCGGACCAATTCCCCCTCAAGGGTTCCGGTTTACCAATGCCCTGGAAGGGGTCGCGCTCGATCGCGCGGATGAGTTCGTTGATGCGCTTGCCTTTTCTCGGGTCGGCCTTCTGCCAGTAAAGATAGTCGGCCCAGGCATGCTCGTGAAAGCAGATCCTCACTCGATCAGTTCACGCGCTTCACCTTCGCCTCGCCGCAAACCCTCGATCGCTTCGGTCAATCGCGCCGCGTTGCGCGGGTTGGACATCAGGTACAGGGTTTCCTCGATCGAGGCGTAGTCATCGGCGGAAAGCAGCACGGCGCCCTTGCCTTTCTGGCGGGTGATGTAGAGGGGCGCGTGGTCTTCATTGACCTGGTCCATGGCGCCGGCCAGACGACGACGAAGGTCTGTGTAGCTGATGGTGGACATGCGGGAAGCATAATGTACAGAAACCTGTACGTCAATCGCCTGCACGAGTCGTGAACCGACGCATCAGACCGCAGGCGCGAAACCTGAGCGCTACTCGGCAAATTGTTGGCACGGGTGGATAGCCCGACCCGAGGCGCGGTAGTGTTCAGCTCTATGAAACGGACGCGTAGGCTCTCTTGTGCCTTTCCGCCGCAAGACCCAGTTATTTGTTGATATGGAAAGGAGTTGATACCCGAATGAATACCCCTGTCCTGATGCTGGACGCCGAAGACGTGGCGATGGCGATGAGCGATCAGAGCGCGCAATGGCTGCTCGACCCGACGACGGGAAAGCTGTGCATGGAACGCAGCGAGGCTGCCCTGATGTTCGGTAGCGAGTACGCTGAAGACTGGGCGCCAACCGACCCGGAACGGGCCCTGCCGATCCCCTTTTTCGACAGCTCGGACGGCTATCATCTGATGCAGACCTTCGCATTGGAGCACGCCGGCAGCGAAGCCTCGCGACGCCTGCAGGAGGCTCTGAAGAAGCGCAAACCCTTTCGCCAGTTCAAATTCGCCCTCAGCGATTTTCCCGAGGACGAACGCCGCTGGTTCGAATTCGAGTCCGAGGAAAAGAAGCGCATCGCCGAAGAGTTCTACGAAGACGAAGGCTACGCCGTGCGCTGGATCGAGTCACCCGGCGATCCGACCGGGCTGCTGTGAGAAGGTGAAATATGGGTATAATGGCCATGTGCCCAGCAGGTGGTAATACGGCCATGTCAGAGCGACTTGAAAACCAACCCAGCATTTCGGCCAGCGATGTCAAGAAACGCGGCTGGAAGGCGGTCTCGACTTTGGCTCGCGAAAAAGGCCCGCTGGTGGTGACCAATCACAACCAGGCCGAAGTCGTGGTCATCGATGCCGCGCGATACCAGGTCATGCTGGAAAGACTCGAAGCCAGCGACCCTCTGGAGGCGCTCAAGCGACGCTTCGAGAAGCGACTGGAGCACCTTCAGGGCGCCAGTGCCGGTGATGAACTCGCCGATGCCATCGATGCCGGCCCTGAAGAGCTCGCCGGCGCGGCCAATCAGCCCCGGGCCGACACCGAACCCGACGACGGTTCCGACGAAAACGCCTCGGCATGACCCAAAACGATGACCACCGGCCGGTGCTCTACGTGCTGGCCGGGGTCAATGGCGCCGGCAAGAGCTCCATCGGAGGACGGTTGTTGCGGCAGCGAGGGCTGGCGTATTTCAACCCCGACGAATTCGCTCGCGCTCTGGGCCGGAAGACCGCTCAAGGCGTCGAGCAAAGCAATGCCGAAGCCTGGCGCTTTGGCAAGGAACTGCTCGAGCGGGCGATCGCCGAAGGTCGCAACCACGCCTTCGAAACCACCCTGGGCGGCAACACCATGCCGCAACTCATTCAAGACGCCGCAATCGCCGGCCACCGCGTCGTCGCCTGGTACTGCGGCCTGGCCAGCGCAGAGCTGCACATCGAGCGTGTCCGACAACGCGTCGCAGCCGGCGGACACGACATTCCCGCAGAACTGATTGGCCTGCGCTGGCGCCGCTCGCGCGAAAACCTCATCGCGCTGATGCCGTTACTTTACGACCTGCGTGTGTTCGACAACTCCCGAGCGGCCGATCCCGAAACCGGCAGCATCCCGCCACCGACCGAAGTCCTCCGCTTTCGCCGGGGACACGTCGTCCACTCCGAATCCGCCGGACTCGCGAAAACGCCGGAGTGGGCCCAACCCATCGTTGAAGCCGCGCTGCAGCTCGGGCGCGGGAAGTGACCGGCCGAGTTCCCGGTCGACGTCAGAACCGGAAGTACACGAACAACCGCCCCGGGTTCTTCGAGTCCTTGTCCACCCGGTGATAGAGCTGCTTGATGTCCGGTCGTTCCAGGAACTTGAGCACCCTTTTCTTGAGCTGCCCCGAACCCCGGCCCGGGATGATCTCGACCTCCTTGATGCGCTTGTCCACCGCCTCGTGGATCACGCGCTCGAGTTCGCGGTCGATGTCCGTACCGCGGTTGTAGATATCGTGGAGGTCGAGTTTGAGCTTGGCCATGGGCGTTCGCACCGCGAGATCGGCAGTGGGTTGGGTCTCACCCCATGGTAGCGGCGCAGGCGCCGCATCCGAGAACCAGGACACCGCATGACTCCTGGCACAGGCGCCGGCCATCCCGATCGCTCAAGCTTGGGCGACATCATCGGAGCAAGCGCCCATGGCAAGCCATCCCATCGACCGGCTGAGAGTCGGCCTGACCGTTCTTGTCGCGATTGCCATCTGGAGCCTGCTGGTCTGGCAGCACTTCCACGAAGGCGTCCCGGCGCATCACCTTCTGGCGAATCCTGACCTGCCGCGCATCTCCAACTGGTACGGCGGGCTGCTGCTGCCCGTTCTGGCCTGGGGGCTGCTCAGCCTGACCCGGCGCCGCATGATCAAGGCGGAATCGACGAGCCTGAAGCCCGTCATCGCCGGCGTGGTCGGCGGAATGGTCCTCGGTATCGCAATGTCCGTCACCTTCTTCAGCGGTTACGAGCACCTCACCCCTTACCTTTACTTCGGCGTCCTGCCGCTGGCGCTGTTGCTGCCGATCTACCGCCCAGAATGCCTGCTCGGCTTCGTGCTGGGCATGAGCGTCGGCTTCGGCGTCGTCCTGCCGACGCTCTTCGGCCTCGTCCTGGTGGTGGAGGCGTTCATTATCCACTGGCTGATCGGCAGGCACCTCCTACGGCTGGCCCGCCGACGTACTGGCGCGGACCTGCAAGGAGTCAGATGACGCGCATGCGAGCCATCGTCCAGGATCGTTACGGCGCCCCCGACGAGGTGCTGCATCTGCGGGAAGTCGAGATTCCGACGCCCGCTGCCGACGAGGTACTCGTGCGCGTGCGCGCCGCCTCGGTCAATCCCGACGTGTGGCATGCAGTCACCGGCTACCCGCGCGTCATGCGTCTGATGGGCGCGGGCCTCAGAAGGCCGAAGCAGCCGATCCCCGGCCTGGACATGGCCGGTGAAGTGACGGCCGTGGGGAATGCTGTGGTCGACTTCCAGCCCGGCGATGCGGTGTTCGGCGAAACCCATGACAAGATCCAGTGGACCAACGGGGGTGCCTACGCCGAATACGTGTGCGTACCGCAACACGTGTTGGCGCCAAAGCCCGGCAACATCAGCTTCGAGCAGGCCGGCTCGGTGCCGACCTCCGGAATCATCGCCCTGGTCAACCTGCGCAAGCACCTGGGGAGGAAGCCCGTACAGCGCATCGTGATCAACGGTGCCGCCGGCAACGTGGGCAGTATCGCCATCCAGATGGCCAAGGCCAAAGGGGCCTATGTGGTCGGCGTCGACCACAGCACCAAGCTCGACTACATGCGAGAGCTGGGTGCCGACGAGGTGATGGACTATACGCGCGAGGACGTCACCCGGCTGGACGAACCCGTCGATCTCATCGTCGACGTGGCCTCGACACTATCGCTTTCCGACTGCAAGCGGATACTCGAGCCCGATGGACTGTATATCGCCATCGGGCACGACCACTACGGGACAAAAGGCCGCCGCACCCTCGGCGGCTTTCCGCATTTTCTCGGTCTCATGGCGCGGGCGTCCTTCAACCGGCACCTGGACCGATCGTGGTTCGAGGTGATCGAGAAGGGCGATGCCATGGAGATCCTGCGCGGCATGCTCGAAGCCGGGCAGCTGACGCCGATCGTGGGCAGGACCTTCCCCCTGGAGGAGGCACCCGCGGCGATCCAGTGCCTGCAAGCCGGGCAGGCATGCGGGCGGGCGGATTGTCATCGTGCCGTAGGACTCGGCACGCCAATCAGCCGCTGGCAATTGCCTGAGAAGCGGTAGCGTTGGGCCTTTCGAAATGGTAGTGCGGTAGCGACGACCGGCTCGATGCCGGGGCCTACGGCCGCCAACCGGCTTGTTCGGCCGCCAGCACGATACGGGCGCAGGCGTCGGCGTCGGATGCGGCGTCGTGGTGGTTCAAGGGGATACCGAGACGGCGACAGACATCGGGCAGCTTGGTGGGATAGATGCCCCACACCCGGCGTGCCAGGGCCACGGTGCATTCGAACGGCGCTTCCGGCAAACAAAGGCCATGGCTGTCGCAGCAGGCGTGCAGCACCCTGCGGTCGAAAGGCGCGTTGTGAGCGGCCAGGAAATCGACCCCCTCGAGCAGCGGGCCGAGCCTGGACCAGACCTGGCCGAAATCGGGTTCATCGCAGACATCGTCCCAATCGAGACCGTGGATATGGGTAAACACGAACTCGCCGCTCGGCGGACAGATGAGATGGGTCTCGCGATGGACGATACGGCCATCTTCGGCCATCACCACACCCACCGCGCAGGCACTGTCGGCGCCGCGGTTGGCCGTTTCGAAGTCGATGGCGGCAAAACGCATGGTCAGGTCGCCAAGTCCCCGGCCCACTGTTCATTGGGGCCGGCATCGGTCAGCGCATACTCCGGAACATTGCGGATGGTGATCGAAGTGCTCATGCCGGCATTGTAGAAGCAGTAGCAGCGCAATGTTTGCAAGGCCATCTCACCGCGAAATGCACGTTTCCGCTGAAACGTCGAAGCCCGTTCCGCGCCGAGGTTCTGAATCCATTCGGCGCTTCCTTGACAAATACTCAATTTGGGTATTCAATTACCCGATATGGGTATTAAGGGCGCAAAACCGAACGCGGCTTCGTCAGAGGCCGGCACCACCAGCATGGCCGACGCCCTGTTCTCCGGCACTCGGCAGAAGCTGCTGGGCTTCCTGTTCGGCCAGCCCGAAAACACCTACACGCTCGGCGAGTTGATCGAGCGCGCGCAAGCCGGATCCGGAGCTGTTCAGCGGGAAGTCGCACGACTGGCGGATTCCGGGCTGGTGCGTGTAGAAGGAAGGGGGCGCTTCCGCCAGTACCGAGCCAATCCGGATGCCCCCATCTTCGAAGAACTGTGCGGATTAGCCCGAAAACTGTTCGGGCCGCAAGCAGTGATTCGATCGGCGCTGGAGCCGTTGCACGCCCGGCTCCAGGTCGCGCTGCTCTATGGTTCTGTCGCCAAGGGCGAGGACCGCGCCGACAGCGATATCGACGTATTGATCGTTTCCGACGAACTCCTGCTGGAAGAAATCTACGCGGCACTGGCCGAGGCCGAGCGCTCGCTCGGCCGCCAGGTCAACCCGACCCTCTACACGACCGAGGAATTCAGGCAACGCAGGGACTCCGACAGCCCCTTCCTGGCTGACGTACTGGCAGGCGAGTATCGGGTTCTGCTGGGAGAGATGGTTTGACGGGCGAGAAGCTCGAAGCTCTGGACCCCGCCCAGTGGCGCGTACTCGATCAGGCTCATCGCAAGCGCAATCTGGCGAAGTATGAAGACCACCTCGAAGTCGACCAGGGCCTGGTCTATGCGACGATCCGGGTGGCCACAGAGGGTCAGGAGAGAGTGGAGAACCTGGGGAGTCCGGCTTGAAAGACCGTCGCACTGAGCTCCCGGACCGGCCTCCGGAGGGAAATTTGCCAGGTTCGGACACAAAGACCGTACTGGTCACCGGCGCCGGCGGCTTCCTGGGCAGCGCCATCGTCGAGCGGCTGCTCGAAGCCGGACATCACGTGGTCGCTTGCTCACACGGCGCGCAGGCATTTCCCGCACATCCCCGGCTTTCGGTACGCGCCATCGAGCTTGCGCAGATGACGAATGCCTCGGACTGGGCACCAGTGTTGAGCGACGTGGACGCCGTCGTCAACTGCGCGGGCATTCTCAGGGAAGGGCGGCGCGGCGAGTTCGAGTTGATTCACCGGCAAGCGCCACTTGCGCTGGCCCACGCCTGCATGGAGGCCGGCGTCGCGCCCTTCGTTCAGATCTCCGCCCTGGGGGATCCCGAAGACGGCGATTTCATCGCCAGCAAGCATCGCTTCGACGACGACCTGCAATCGCTGCACCTGGCCTTCTGGATTCTCCGCCCGTCGGTCGTCCTGTCGCTGCGCGGCTCGTACGGCGGCACCTCGGCCCTGCGAGCCGGCGCGGCCCTGCCGTGGATGCTTGTGCTGCCGGGAGACGGCGGCCAACGGCTGCAACCGGTCCTGCTCGAGGACCTGGCCGAAGCGGTCCAGCGCGCAGTCGAGGATCCCGCCGGCCTCGACACACCCTTGCCGGTGGCCGGACCGACGGTCATCACGGTTCGTGAGCTGCTGCAACTGATCCGGACCTGGATGAGACTCCCTCCCGCCCGTTTCGAATTGAGACTGCCACGATCGCTTGTTTCAACCCTGGCCGCGGTCAGCGACCGACTGCGCCTGCACCCCATGGGACGCACGACCTGGCGAATGCTCGAGCGGGGGAACGTCGCAGGAGATGAAGCACCCGCTGCGGTCGAACAAGCGCTGCACATGCAACTGCGACCGGTGGACGAGGCATTCCGACACGGCGCCAGCTTCGTCCAGGACCGCTGGCACGCGCGCCTGAAGAACCTGGTACCACTGGCATGGCTTTCGCTGGTTCTGATCTGGCTGGTTTCGGGCTTTACCGGCCTGATGGCCGCACCGGAACAGTATCAGGCGGTGCTGTCCGGAATCGGTCTTCCCGAATCGGCGCACGCGACAGCGGCAAAGGTGACCGGGGCCCTCAATCTCCTCCTCGGGCTGTTGCTCGCCCTGCGCTGGCGCATCCGCCTGGTCCTCTGGCTGATGCTGATCTCCGTGTTGGCCTACACCGTGGTGCTCGGAATCGGCATGCCGTCCCTCTGGCTGGCCTTGCTGGGCGGCCTGGTCAAGAATGCGGCGGTTCTGATGGTGATTACATTCTGCCTGGTGACTTCCAGCGAGCGCTGATGAATACCTACCTCGCCGTCAAGTGGCTCCACATCCTCTCCGCCACGATCCTGTTCGGCACGGGCCTGGGCACCGCATTCTTCATGTGGCGGGCAATGGCCAGCAACAACATCCAGGCGATCGACATGGTGTCCGAGAATGTGGTGATGGCGGATACCTGGTTCACGACGCCCGCAGTCATCGTCCAGCCGCTAAGCGGCATCTGGCTGGCACATCTGCTGGGACTGCCACTGGGAACCCGATGGATTCTTTTGAGTTTCGCCCTGTTCGTTCTGGTCGGCTGTTGCTGGATACCCGTGCTCTTCATCCAGCACCGGGTGGCTCGTCGAACGCGCGAGCTGGCGAACCGCAACGAATCGGTCAGCGAAGATGTGCACCGCCTGATGCGCTACTGGTACGGCCTGGGCTGGCCGGCGTTCATCGCAATGCTCGCCATCTTCTATCTGATGGTGTTCAAGCCGGTTCTGGCCTGAAGCAGCGCCCGCCGCGCTTGCCCACAACGCTTGTTTTGCGGCTGAGCGTTACCCAACTTATAGCGTGGTCCACTATTCATCCAACGAGAGCCCGTTGGAGAAGGCCTCCAGTAGCTTCCGAAAGTCATCCATGTCTGTTGCGCGAACATCCCCGATCAATGGTCCCGGGCCTTCAGACTGTACTTGGAGGCGGACTGTTTCCCTGGCCAGCTCAAGAGCACTCGGTGAATCTTCTTCCGCTTCGGCCAACAAACCGGCCAAATCACGGCCAGCAGTCCCGCTCAGTCCGCGCGCTCAAATCCATCGACAATCTTCTTGTAGATCATTTCTCCGGTTTCAATGCATCGCGTTTCGCCGGTTGCCAACAAATCAGCATAGACCAGTGGCAGGGGAACAAGCGGCTCACTTTTATCAAACTCCCAGAATCGCTTCATGAGTTCTACATTGCCTTGCGGATCCTTGCGCAGTCGAAAGCGAGCCAGTAGTTCCGCGCTGAGATCGTCACCGTAGAGGGTGATAGTTGCCGGTTTGAGGTACCTGGTCACTCGAGCACCAGCGGCTTCCCCTCCAAGGTTGAATCCGAACTCGGTCGCAACCTGGTCTTTCCACCAGCCGAAGTCATTAGTGAAGTAGCGGCCAAGCACCTGCTTAGGGCGCAGGGTCCGTGCATAGGCTTCCGCCCACTCTCTGAGCAAGCGCTCAGGCTTCACCAGAACCCGCTTCTTGCGATAGGTCGCTACATATCCGAGCTTCGGCAGCTCCGCCATCACCCAACCAACAGTCCCGTGCGCTACGCCGGCCAATCGGGCAATTTCCCTGTACGGCCTGTCAATCATCCCAGGCTTGCACAACAACGCAAACAACACTCGCAAGCCGCTGGCCCGAAAAGCCCGTCCCGTTGGCCCAGTTTTGTCCTCAGTAGTTTCCAGAGGGCGACGGCCAGTAACCCAGACCCATAGCGGTGGATCGCTCAGCCAAGCGTTTCCGGCCGTATCGATGAACTCTACATCGGCTTCCTGCAGGCGTGCTGCCATTGGCGGGTTGATGTGATCGGAAACGAGCAAGGGACGTGCATCCAATGCCCGGAGCTGCTGAAGCACGGCCCCGAGCGTTGCCGGCCGAAGGTTGCGCTTGACCTCGGCGCGATACTCGATGCGCCGGTCCCCGTGCCGCACATAAACCACGTCGTCGGCTCCTCGTTGCCGCTCGACGCTGGAACTCGGCTGTAGCTCAAGCGCAAGCCCTGGCACCTGAAGCGCTGCAGTCGCTTCTTTGACCAGACGTCTTCTGTTTTCTGTCTGCTTGTCCATTATTTATCATTGTCCACGTTTCATGGACAAAGTGCAATAGTGGACAAATGGCCGGAAAAGCCTTGCCTGAGTACGGCTCCAAAGACGCACGCAGAGCACCGGCGGCCCGGCTATAATCAGTTCGGCGTTGACAGATCAACGGTCGGAAGGGGACATGTCCATGAAGGATTTCAGAAAGGAGCCGGTCTTCTCCGACTCCAATCGTCGACGATAGCAAGACCGCGACAATCTGTTCGACTCACGGCTCCCACCCAAGGATGATCAGGATCCACGTATCCGTGTGGCCATCATCGCCGTATCGATCGTGTGCGGACTGTTTATCGCGGACTGGCTTTACGAGCGCTACACAGAATACCGCGCCGTACAGATGCTCGAGCAAATGGCCAAGGGATTCGAGCAGTCGGCCAGGGCGGCAAGCCAGAGCTTGCAGGAAAGCACTCAGCGGAGCATGGACCAGCTTCGCGCAAGCTCCGAGCGCGCCAGGCAGGAAGCCGAGCGCCGCCGACTCGCGCTACGCGAGCAACGCGCCGACACCAACCAGGGCAAGTGGCTGGCCAAGAACTGCTCGGACTGGCGCCGGGCCTACGAAGACCTTGGCGCTCCGACAGCCCAGCAGGAGATGAGAAGGCACTGCCAGATCTATGAGACGTATCTGGATACCGGAATTGCCGTTGCGCCGAGCAGGTGACGCTTATCCAACCGTTTGGCAACAAATCGGCGCTAAGCACAGACTTCTCCAAACATCAGCCCTAGATCGCGGCATGGCGCTCCTCGATGTGATGCCGAATTGCGCGGAGCACTTCCAACTTGGCTCTCGATGGAAGTGCAACTCCCGGCATGCGCGAAACCAGGATTCAGGTTTATGATCAAGATGCGGGCTCAGAAGCCTCCTTCGCTACCCGCGTGTACTGCCATTTATTCAGCACTGAATGAGCGCCACTCATACGTTAACTGAACATTGTTGACATCGACCACTTCGAATGTGTTTCCTTTAATTCCGTAAACTGCTTCACTATTTTGCGGTGGGTAATCGAACTTGAATTCTGTTTCCTTTGCACTTGAACCGGACCGCTCTACAAGCGTGAAATGGAGCAAACTCGAGTAGTAGCCATCGAATCGGATTTGCGTCATGTTCGATCCAGCCGCCGTAACATCGCCTTCGGCCTTCTCGAGTATTGGGTCTTCAGATCGTTCGTAGTCCCTATTCCATACCGTGGTCATACCATTGTGGACAGAGTTATCCACAACCCACTGAAGTGCGCCACTTGAGGTGTGACGTCGTACACCGACGCAATCACCGCGTTGAATTACTTTTCCTAGTCCACCAAACCATGCATTGACTTTGTCGAATGGAGCGCAAAAATACTCGAAATTAGCTCTCCTGTATGATTTCGTGAGCACACTTCGTTCAATCGAAAAATTGAACGGAATGCCCATTGATCCAGGCATCTTGGATCGAATTGGCCTTTCTAGCTTGTATGCCTCTTGGAACGCAAACTCTCCCTTTGCAAAAAGGGTCTCTCCAACGTTCACGGAAAGGGAAGTACCAATCGGATCTGTCAGTTCCTCCATTCGGTATCTGGGATCCACCGATACCTTATGCATATCGACCGTCGGATTGGAGCCGCAAGCGGACAGAAGAAGAGGCAGTGTCGCGGAAATGGCGAGCTTTTCAAAGAGTTTCATGGGTCCCCTGATTTTGGTTGAAGCGAAAGTGAGTTGCCTTGTACTAAAGAACGCCTTCGAGGAAATGGGACGCGAACCGGCAGCCTGAAGTACCCAACGCGGCCTGCGTCGACTACAGCGCTGGATATGGCGAAACGCTCGCCGCTTATCGGCTGGGCACCGAGGCGGAACTGCAAGCTGACCGGTACGTCGCCGAACACTTCACTGGCTAGACGCCATCGCCCAGCCAGTCCACAGACTCCCAGAGAATTGCCAGAATATTGAGATCTTGAACCTCACCCCTCGCTGCGATTCGGAAGCGGTCAAAGTGCCTGGTAGTACTCGCGGATCATCCCGGCCATCAACTTGCGCCGGGCTTCCAGAAACTCGGGATAGCTGGCAGCCGTGACTTCGTCGATGAAGTTCGGGATGGCGTTCTCCTTCAGATTGGCTTCCAGGTCGGCCTGATCGGTGATCTCGCCTAAGCGAAGCACGCCTGTTGAGATCTGCTCCGCGACCCAAGCCATGTATTCCTTCGGTGGATGGTCCTTGATCGTGATATTGATCGGTGTTTCCGTAAGGGCAAAGTTCGCGACCTGGTTGTAGTCCCCCTGCTTTGGGAAACCATTCCTGATGAGAAAATTCTTCGGCACAATATGGTGAAGGTCACCCCGGCCTTCGATCATATGAGCAACACTGATTGACTTGGAGAGAAATCCGCGTCCTCCCTTGCTTACACGTGCCGCCAGATATGTCTGGAACGCTGGGCTGCGCTTGCTGGGTGTATTCAGCTCCTGCGGGAGAGCGACGTTCCAAAAACCATCTCCCAGATCAGATTCCTCAAGCACCCGCAAGTACTCGGCGGCACCCTGCTCTCTGATTCGTCTCAAGTCGGTTTCCCAGGTCGATTCGAAGCTGCCGACCGCACGCCCGGTAAGCAGGGACATGACAAACCATCGCTTGACGATTTTCGACCGCTCTCCTTCGGTCAGGTCCTGGTTCTGACGCAATCGAAGGTACAGGGCGTAAGCGAAGTTCAGGGCGTTCTTGGAGCCGATCATGCTGGCGTCGATGAAACCAGCCGACTTGAGCATCATCACAAAGCGCTCTACGTGCGTTTGCCGCACTAGCTCGTCCAGGGCGGTGCCGAATCGCTCGTAAGCTGCGGGTATCCGGGACTCGTCGATCTTTCGGGTTTCCGGATCCAGCCCGGAAAGCTCACTGACAATCGCCCCAGCCTTGCCACGGCTGAAACCGACCAGGCCGGCGACGCGGATCACATCTGTGTAATCGGGCCGGAACAGTTCGTCCGACTCGTTTTTGAGCCACTGAATTTTACGAATGTGGTCAGTGGCGGCGAATTCCTTGTCATTCTGCTGGATGTCTTCAAATGCATGGCCGGCAACAGCTAGGTGGCAGAAATAGTCGATCAGCTTGCGCAGGTTTCGGCCCTCGTCGCCGTAGGTCGCGATCTTACTCATCACGAAGTCAGCGCTTGAGAGCGGTACACCCTTGGCGTTGATGCGCACGAATATCTCGGCAACCGTCTCGACATCGAGGTCATCCGCCAGGGAGATAACCCCAACTTGAGCATGCTCGATACTCGCGAGGCCATTGACTGCAACTTCGACCGCTGACTGGTCGATGTCTGGATTCCTCTCGAAATATTCGCGCAGAAAAGTCAGCTGACTCGTGCCGGAGAAAAACTCGCTGATATCATGAATCCACTGATTGCTTCTGCGGATGGCAGGGGTCAGGGTCGCGAACTCTTCCGTGACCGGATTGAAAGCGATGGCGATATTTTGCTTCTGATACTGCTTGCCGATCACGGGCTGGCCGGCGATCGCCGCCCGCAACGCCGTCACTCGCTGCTGACCGTCAATGAGGATTTGCTGGTGCGCCGCTACCTGGCCACCCTTGAGCTTAGCGCCGACTGACTGCCAGGTGATCAGGTAACCCACGGGGTAGCCGTTGTAGAGCGAATCCATCAGGTCGCGCACCTGCGAGGTCTTCCACACGAACGGACGCTGAAGCTCCGGTATCGCGATCTTGTCGGCACGAACGTCGGCCAGCACCTGACTGACGGCAGTTTGTTTTACTTCGTACTTCGCCATTTAGAAATTCCCCTCTGATATATCGATTCTGTCTTTCCTGCAGCCAGCGTATCGCAAAACTCACCGACTGCGGTGACGGCATCAGCCCTCGCCTGGGACCGATCGTAGTCGGGATGATTGATCAGAAGCTGCTCGGCATACGCGATTGGCCCTTGTGACTGAGGATTCGTGAAGTTGCCGCAAGCTCAGCCAGCGCTCTTCTCGACGCGCTAAGCGCCTCCTCGCCGGAGACCTCGATCACGGCTCCCGCAGCGTCGACTAGGCCGCCCAGGCCGTTGTGTGGCAGCGCGAAGGCAACTTAGTACCAATCGCCTTGATGCTGTGGGATCTGGGTGATCTGGTTCAGGCGTTGGTTGAGAATTGCGAGAATGCCGATCGGGAAACGCGCACCCTAGTGCCGCTGGCTCGGCTCTTTTGGCCTGTGTGAACCCTGGTGCTGAAACGAAATCAACGGGCTAGCGTGTGTCTTACTACCCCCGATGTCTGAGTCGCGCCAACTGGCGCCTGATTTCGCGTTCGGGTAGCCATCTCTGATCGTTGAGCATGGTCTGATAGGCCGAGTCCATTTGATCGATGCTGAGCAGTGCCGCGTCGAACAGTTGCTCCATCAACCAGAGTGTTCCGAATACCCCAACGCCCTTTTCCACGGCCAGGCGGCGCAACTGTTTATCGCCAGTTAGCAATGGACACTCACGATCCAGAGCGAGCACCAGTGCAAACAGGTCGTAGGTACTGGGGCCGGAATATCGGGCACGCAGTGCAAATGCCTGACTGATTAGTTCAGGGGACAGTTCGTAAAGCTGGAGGCCGAGTGCTGGCAGCTCTCCGTGATGCTGGCTGAGTTCGTCGCGGTATAGGGCATCGGGAACAGCAAGTTCGAGGTCCAGTCGAAAGATCCGCGGTGTCAGTTCCGCGCATTCGAGATCGATCAGGATATTGGCATCACTGATGATCAGTGCCATGGCTGGCTTCCAGATTCCGCTGACGGGCGAGTTCGGCCACCGGTATGCCAAGCAATTCGGCCGCGCGCGAATCGCCAATTAGCTTCTCGGCCAGTGCCCGATAGATCAGTCGCTCGAATCGGCGCGGCTTCTCGCGCGGGTACTGAGGTTCGGGCTCTCGCTCCTTCCAGCCATGCTTGCGCATCAGCCCCCAGAAGCGCCCCAGAGTGCTCCGGTTGATAATGCCTAGATCGGCAGCACGATAGGACCAGCCGCCCATACTAAGGCCCCACTGCTGCTTGAGCAGATACAGCTCGCGGGGCTCGATCCAGGAACGCTTGTTACCCAGCGCCTTTCGGACCTCCTCGGCCGGCACTAGAAACGCCCCGGCAAAGCGGTTGCAGGCGCGCTCCTCGTCCTTGGACAGCTCTCCCTTGAGTCGATCGGCCAGGACCAGATGGCCGAGTTCATGGGCTATGGTGAAGCGCTGCCGGTCTCCTGGCAAATCCTGGCCAACCAGCACGACGGTGTGACCATTGGCTTGCGCTGCCAGCCCCTCGAAATCAGCGGCGCGCGCATGCTCGCTGCGCAACACCTTCAGGCCGTTTTCCTCCAGCACCTCGATCAGATCCACGATGGGTTCGGTGCCCAGACCCCATGCGTCGCGGACAGTCAGCGCTGCATGCTCGATATCCTCGCCCGAGGTCACCGAATCCGGCACGTCTTCCGGCACCTGGAAAGGAGCTCCCCATTCATTCGGGAGCAAGTCTTCCAATGCCAGCCAGCGCTCCATCTGCTCCTGCGCATCCGCCAAAACGCGCTTTTCCTGCTTCGCCGGCAAGCGTGAGTGCTTGCGGAACTCCAGCTTGTCCAGCTCGACGTGCTGAGTCCGGAAGAAGTACTCCACGCGCACTCCCAGCGCATCGGCCAGCGCCATTAGCACCTGCGAGGAGGGCACGGAAAGGTCCCGCTCGTACTTGGAAATGGCCATGGCGGAAACGCCACAGGCCGCGGCCAACTCACGCTGATTGAGGCCGGCGGCTTCGCGGGCTTGCTTCAGACGTAGCCCAAACATGATGCACTCCTGATATCGCAACTCCCCATGACAATCTATGGGTTTACAAATATACTTGACATGGAGGCGTCTGTAAACTACCATTTTGTGACACTTGTCACATAAGGTGATGGCATGAATCGGTACATTGAGCGAAGCCGAAAGGAGTCCGACTGCTCCCGAGAATCCGAAATCATTGGTGTATGCGGAGACTTCGGATATCTGTCCAAGCAGCAAGTCCACGACGAAATCAAAGCAGGCTCGTGGATCTACTTCAGCAGGGCCCCCGGAGCGTCCGACGCCCGCGGACACGCCCGAGGCGAAGGGCCGAACCGCTACATTCAGACAGATGCGGACAGTGCATATTCCGGCGAAGTTGAACACCCATTCCGGGCCAACGTGAACACCGGATTTTCTTCGCATTGTTTCGGTTGGTTTCTACCTCAGGTGTTCACGTTGGGTCAACTTTCTGTCTTTTTCGCATCGACTCGCCCTTGAGCTGGAGTCGATGCGCGTTGTGCATTAGCCGGTCGAGGATGGCGTCGGCCAGGGTGTTGTCGCCGATGCTGGCATACCACTGATCGAACGGCAGCTGGCTGACCACGGCGGTCGAGGCGTGTCCGTGGCGATCATCCATGATCTCGAGCATGTCGTGGCGCTGCACGCCCTGCAGCGGCTCCAGCCCCCAGTCGTCGAGGATCAGCAAGTCCGTTCGCTTCAGGCGCTTGAGCATCTGACGGTAGCTGCCCTCGGCACGCGCCTGGGTCAGCTCGAGCAGCAGGCGCGATAGACGGTAGTAGCGCACGCTCAGTCCCTGCAGGCAGGCATTGTGGCCGATGGCGCAGGCCAGGAAGGTCTTGCCCGATCCACACGGGCCGGTGATGAGCAGGTTCTGGCTGCGCGCAAGCCAGTCCGGTTGAGCCAGCTGGGCGATGCGGGCTTTGTCGAGGTTGCGCGGGTGCTGGTAGTCGATATCGGCAATGGCCGCCTGGAGCTTGAAGCGCGCCTGTCGCACCAGCCGGTCGCGCTTGCGCTGATCTCTGAGCAGTTGTTCTTGCTCGACCAGCAGGGTCAGTCGTTCGTCGAACGACAGGCCTTCGTAGGTGCCGATCTGCTCGTGCTGGGCTTCCAGTCCGCGGGCCATGCCGCCGAGTTTGAGTTCGCGAAGTTGCGCCAGGGTCTGAGTGGTCATGTCGGTATTCCTTTTCAGTTGAAGCTGCCTGGACCGCGCACGTTGGCGTGGTCCTGCGGCAGTTCGATGGCTAGATCGGGCACGCCGACCAGACGGTCGCGGCCGTTTTTGAGGATGCGCTTGATGGATTTGAGGCGGATCAGTTGCTCGCGGTTGGCGACAGCGCAGGCCGCCTCCAGCCGGGCCGGCGAGTAGTCACGGCTCAAGTTCAACAACCCCAGGCACACGCGATAAGCCTGCTCGGGATGAGCGTGCCGGGCCAGCTGGGCGTCGACCCACTCACGGGTGGCGTCTCCGATCGCCCCGGCCCAGCGCGTGAGCCGGCCCGGGCTCCATTGGTGCTGCTGCCGGTGGCCTTCAGGCATGTGGGCCGGGTCGGTGGTCATGCCGTGACCACGCCCGCGCGGATGGACCGCAACGCGGCGGTTGCGGCAGTAGACTTCGATGAGCGTGTCGCTGGCGTGCACTTCCAGCTGCTCGCCGACATAGGCATGCGGCACCGAGTAGAAGTGGCGTTCGTAGTCGACGTGATAGTCGATATGCACCCGCACGGTCTTGATCGCCGTGTAACGGTAGGCGTGGGCCGGCAACGGCTTGAGCACGGGCGCATCGAGCTGCACAAAGGCCTCGCGCCGGTTACCCGGCAGCGCCTTGAACGGACGCTCGTTGAGGTCGACCAGCAACGCGGCGATCGTTTGGTTCAGTTCGGCCAGCGAGAAGAACGTCTGATGCCGCAACCGGGCCAGGATCCAGCGCTCGACGACCTGTACTCCCACTTCGGCCTTGGCCTTGTCCTTGGGCTTGCGCGGTCGCGCCGGGATGATGGCAAGCTGGTAGTGCTCGGCCAGTTGCTGGTAGCTGGGGTTGAGGTCCGGGTCGTAGCGGCAGGCACGTTGGACACCGCTTTTGAGATTGTCCGGCACCACGATCTCGGGTAGCCCGCCGAAGAACTCGAAGGCGCGTACGTGCGAGCCGAGCCAGTCCGGCAGCCTCTGACTGTGCGTCGCCTCGGCAAAGGTGTAGTTCGACGCACCCAGCACGGCCACGAAGATCTGCGCCGAGCGGCACTCGCCGGTGGACGGGTTGACGATCGCCACCGTCTGGCCGGCATAGTCGACGAACAGCTTCTCGCCGGCCCGATGCAACTGGCGCATCGAGCGCCGCAAGGTTGCTCGCCAGCGCCGATAGCGTTCACAGAACTGGGAGTAGCTGTAGCAGCGGTTCGGGAACTTTGCGGTGTACTCCTCCCAGACCAACTGCTTGGTCATGCCCGGTCGTTTGAGCTCCTGGTGCATGAGCGCCCAGTCGGGCACCTCGAAGCGCCCGCCGCCGGCCCTGGCGGCCGGGTAGAACAACTGTGCCAACGCCACGTCGCTCATATTCGGCGCCAGCGGCCAGCTCAGGCCGAGTTCGTCGGCCCGCGCTACCAGCTTCTGGATCGCGCCCACGCTGATCTTGGTGCTGTGGCGGATCTGGCGGATCGATAGCCCGCCGGCCAGGCGCAGACGCAGTACTTCCCTGATTTTGCGCATTGATTTTCTCCTTGCAGCCATCGAAACCCTCCGGAAAATCGCGAAGGGTAGCGGTTTCTAAGAAAAACAATGCGTTGAAAACGATTCCGGGCAACGTGAACACCCATTCCGCAATGTGAACACCCATTCCGGAAATTCGGCAAAAGTGTTCACGTTGAAACGGAATGGCTGTTCAGCTTGTTCCGGAATCGGTGTTCACGTTGGACCAGAATGGGTGTTCACGATGGGCCGGAATATGCACTTGAGCGTTCACAGCCGGGCCTCGACATCAAAGCAACCTACAACAACCCCGATCATCCCGGCTATCCCGCCGATGCCCGGCCCGTGTTCTTCGGTCATTATTGGAAGAAGGGCAGCATGAAACCGGAAAGACCGAACGCGGCCTGCGTCGACTACAGCGCAGGCCATTACGAGACACTAGCCGCCTATCGACTGGGCGGAGACGCATCTCTGGGAAAGGGCGGATTTGTTGCCGAGCGAGTATTGAGTCCAACATTGGGCTCGTAGTTGGATGGGCACGCCCACACACAGTAGCGATCCTTTTCGGATTTCAAATCATGGCTTCGGGGGCGTCAGCGAAATCTGCCATGACGACAGATCTTGCAAATTGATATCTGATTGATCTAACAGGTTTAGCAGCTCCTCTTGCCGCGGCTGGCCGAAGACGACGCGATAGGCTGCCAGCTGTCTTTTCAGGCGCTTGAAGGCCTCGACTTCTCGCGTGTATGGAAGCATGGGGACTCGACGCTCAATCTTGAACTTCCCGGGCGCCAGCCAGTGTGGAATCAGGTCGTCTAGGCCACGTGCGCGAGAGTCGCCATTGGCCGTTTCAAACACCAAATCCCACAGATTCTGGTCCGGGGTCCACGACTTTCGCGCGAGGCCCGTGTAGACCGCTGCAACATTCCGGCGTACGGCGTGGCCCTTGTAGCGGTGAACGCGGCCTTCGCGCTGCTCCATGTCAACCGGATTGCCCGGCAGATCCCAGTGAACGAGCCTGTGGCACCAAGGGTGGAAATCCAGGCCTTCCTGGCCTACCGAGGTACTCGCCAGGAGAAAGGGTCGGAATGGGCTGTTGAAGGCTGCACGAACGGCGTCCTGACTGTGTGCACCTTCTTCGGACTTGGTTCGCCCAAAGCGCAGCGCAAGCACTGTTCGCAGCCTGATCTCGGACTCTTCGACATGCTTTCCAGTGACTTTGTAGAAGCTGGCGTGTACCCGGGAGGGGCGCGGCTCGATGGTATCGATCATCTGGCTGACACAGCGGTGACTGATCGTTTCGCGCGTCTCGCGCGCGGACCAGGCGTGCTGCTCCCAGACTAGGTGCCAATACTCATCCAACACGGCCTGCAAGTTCCCCTGGATGCAATATCGGACAACTGTGCGCCAATAGGGCGCTGCTCGTTGATCATCCGCTTCAGGCTTGACATCGAGCTGCCGGAGAAGCCTGATGACGGCAGGACGATTAAACAACTTCCAGAATGAGTTAGCCAAACGCGCCGCCTGTTTGCGCCGCTCATCGTCACCTAGATTGGCAGGGGAAAGCGTGCGAGACGCCAGCACTCCGGGTGCGCCCAGCGCCAGCTCCGTGACAAGATCGGCCAGATCCTCAGGCCGGCGTCCGAGATCCTGGGTATCGATGTTGATTAGATCCTGAACATGATCAGCGAAATTGGCCGCATCAGGACGCATCGGACTTTCCGGATCAAAATCGGTATCGCGCCAATACTCCAGAAACTCGTCTATGCCAGGATCGAGCGCGCGCAGGATAGCAACCTCCCAGCGATCATCGACTGCACCTTCCTGGGGATTTGGCAGATCTGCAAGCAGTCGTTCGACCCGCTCTCGCACCCAAGCCTCAACATCGTCTCCGTGCGCCAGTAACGGATGTGTCTCATCAGCCAACCTCAGGCAAGGCGTCAGAAGTAAAAGCATTCTATGGCTGGTTCGGTTGGCATTAGCCGCACCGAAGTCGAGCAACTGGCTCTGCTGCTTTGACAGGTCCTTGTATTGATCCATACTGCCGCCAAGCATCCGGCGCTCGGCCTCGTAGCTGAGCAGCCCGCTTACCACATCCGGCACAACGTTCCAGGCCGAAAAAAGAAGCGTCTTGGTGCGGTGATCCTGGTCTTCAAACGCGCCCCGAAGGGGCCAGTAGGGAATCGTTGGCGGAATCCAGAGGAGTTTCCACAGGCCAGCGTCAAGGATGCTGTGCACCATCCCGCGAAGCTTGGCATTGCCCGGATCGATTTCCTCCCAGCGATCCAGCTGTTCCGCGGAGAGCATCGAGTCTGAGTGTGTGCTTAAGATCTCGGAGACTTTCCCTGGGAAATGCGCCAGCGTGTCCTTCAGTCGTTGGTTGAACTTGTAGCCATGCATGAAGTGCGGCAGATAGGGCGCCGACTTCCAGAAGGTCAGCGGATCGAAGTCACCTACGGCCTGGAACAGGGCATCGGCAGCCAGGTACTGCTGAACATCGGCGCCTTCAAGGCGCAGCGCTTCCCCAACCTCGCTGAGCATCGCATCACGTTCATCGCTGGCCATTACTCGCTCTGTACGCGCCATCACTGCCGTAAGCAATCGCTCCACCTCCTGCTTGGCGGCAGCGACATCGTGCGTCAAGCTTTGCGAGGCTCGTTTCAGTTCCAGTCCAAAGCGCCTAAGCGCCTGCTGAAGCGCCTCCACGCGCTTCTCGTCGCCACTGTATAGAAAGCGTGTCGTGTCAATGAAGTCCTTGTAGTGATCTTCATGCTCGATCTCGGCATCAGCCGTATAGAACTTGTAGGGCGTGGCCGACAGGAGCAGCGTGCGCGTTCTGTGCCCTTCCGGCGTCGGAGCATTGAACAGCGCCTGAGCTAGCTCAGCAGCCGGATCAGCGTACTCGGTGCGATTCTCCAGCAACGACTTGAAGCGTTGGAACTCGTCAAGAATTATTAGATCCGGCTCCAACGCCTGAACACAAATATCGGCTAGCATCCGCCTCAACCGCCCCAGTATTCTGTTGCGGGCGACTCGCGCCTCGGGGGGATACTGTTTCCGCATTTTGTAAAACCACTGCCCAATAGCCTCGTCAACTTCCTCCACCAGTTGCGTGTCAGTAAGAAAGTCCTGCTGGAACTGCTCGCAGATTCCCGCATCCAGCGGCATGGGATCGTTCTTTAGCCTGCCTCGCCACCACTTCGTCCGCGTCACATAGCCCTGCATGAGATTCATCAGCCCAATTCGCGGCTCGACCAGACCATCAAGTAGCGCGAACAATACTCGCCTCTCTTTGGCCATTCCGCCGGAATCGCCCATATTGAAAGAGGTGCCCGGAGTAAAGCTCACGAAATTGACCTTGCTTTCGGCCAGCGTATTACCCCCGCTTCCGCCGGCCAACTCAGTAGCTAGCATTGTCAGTCGAGTGGCCAGTGCAAAGGACTTCTCGTCACCGTCTGCAACCTGAAGCTTCGGCAAGTTGGAGTTGGCAATAGATTGATTTGAGCAGATGTAGATAACGTCGATGCGGTCGACATCGTCCCAGTAGTGATCGATCGCTTTGGCGATTACGCCTCGAGCGACCAGCGTCTTGCCCAGTCCGACCTCATCGGCCACAAGAAACCGGGCAGTGGTGTCGGGCGCCTCGAACAGTCGGTGGAAAGCATGTTCCACCGTCCTGCGCTGGAATGGCTTCATCGGCGCGAGTACAGTTTCAACGTCCGGGCGCTTCATCGTTTAGAGCCCTGATCGACGACGGCATCGACCACGTCCCAGATCGCCAGAAAGTCTTCGGGAACAATGGACTTTCCGTTCGGGGAAGATTGCAAATCATGGATTAGCCGGCGGATTGGCGCTAGCCGACTTGGATCTCGGGCGGCAGCCCGCACAAGGTCTTCAAGAAGCGGCTCGGCATTCAGGCCGGCGCCCCAGTCACCTTCCCACCGTCCGCCGTCGTCAGTCTGTGCCCAGCCAACCAGGCCTTCGAGCCCACCTAGAAGCGCACGCAAGAACTGGAGGAAACGTTCGGGAGTATTGATCAAGTGCCTGAGCACCTGCGCAACGCGGCCTTCAGGCATGCCGGTCGCCGGCAACTTCAGCACGAACCGGACGTCATCGACTTCGGCATCGGCCCGAAGGCGAAAGGCGATAAATGCGGTCAAACGATCCAGGGGCAGACTCCAGGCGATGTCCGGCTTCAGTTCCACGGACTGGTCTTCCTTCAGCGAGACGGGCCAGACCTGGACATCGACATCGCTGGGGATATCCACATCACCATCGAGCGTCAATTGCCAGGCGTTACCCTCACCTGCGCAATGCAATTCGAACTGTGCCAGTGCCAAAGCCCGCCGAGCAAGCTCGAGCCTTTCCTTGGCCGCCTTGATCGTGCTGTCCGACTCAAAGGGCTCTGCACGATCGTAGGGTTCACACAGCTTCAGAAACCCGGCTTCCTTAAATTGGCTTATGCCGTAACCGCTTGTCTTCGCTCGCTCGTCGCGCGGGCCGCTCATCGAGACAATAACCTCGACATTGCGACCGGTCAGCGCCGCTGCGGTGAAGTTTGCGGATCCCATATACCAAGTCACACGACGCCCATGCTCCAACGCAAAGATTTTGGCGTGCAAATCCGAGCTCTGCGTTTGGCCGTCCTGGTCTTCATCCAGCGCCGCTTCCGAAAGCACAAGCACGTCCTGCCAGGCCCTCAAAGCTGATTCAGGCAGATCGTCCAGTGCCTCGCGCCGACTGATCAACGTCCGCTCGCCCGCGCTGCGAGCTGCAATTGCATCCAGGCCGGTTCGGTTGACAAACGGCGCGATCGCCAAGGCATTCTGACCCTTGCGCCCGGGGTGCCACGGTGCGGTGGTGCCGGATTGCAGACCCAGCACTTCAAAGTTCAGAGGGCTCTTGAATCGATCCGGTGCAGGAAAGGCAGTTCGCTCGAGTTGCTCAGCCAGACCTTGGAGAATCGCTTCTCGCTCTGCGCCCACTCCGTGAACCGCGGCCCCCGGCAGAGCCCTAAGAAGCTCTCCCAACGGGGCCGAGGCGTCGACTGGACCTTCGGTGGACCCAAGCAAGGCTTCGGTCACCAGGGCCGCATCCCAGGAACGATCGTAGGTCAGATTGCGCGACATCACTGCCACGCGCATCAGAGGCGGGCCATTGTCTTGGGTGAATTGTACCGCCCAAAGCTTGGGATGGAATGCGCCACCATTGGGCGCACGCACCGGGTGCACGCAATCCTCGAGCATGGTGTAGAGCGCCCGGTTGCTGTGCGGTATGGCAATGCTCGCCGCATCTACGAAAATATCAAGGCGGCCACCTGCCTCACGCAATGCCTCGAGAATCAACATCGGGTCGCCCAGGAGCTCGTCGATGCCCTGATCGGATTGCGCGAGCACCGCCAGCGGCAAGGCCAGGATCACGTCCAGGTCCAGCGAGTAGGTCGTGATGACCGCCTGATCCAGCTTGTAGCCAGCGGGCGGGCGCAGGATATCTGTGGCGACGGTACGAGCTTCGGGAGAAAGCATCAGGCTCCCAAGCCCCGGTGCAGATCGATCAGCAACTGTCGCACGTTGGGCCAGCGAAAGCGCATGCGCCCCGTGCCGGTGCGTCCGCTCCAGTCCAGCAGGCGGCCTTGATTGGCCAGTCGGGCGCGCGGTCCTTTCAGTCCGATCTCGCGTTGGCGCATGAGCTTGCGCACTTCGTCCAGATCCGCCACCGACTCAGCGCCGTGCTCGCTAACCGCGGCAGACCAGCCCTCGACGAACCGACGCTGCGGCTCACGAACAACCCCACCATGCCTTATCACCACCGCCCATAAGGCGTCTGTCTGGAATGTGTCTTCTTCCTGCTCCCGCGCCGCCCACCCGCTTAGTTCAGCACGGTAGTTCTCAATGCGCTTTTCATCGGCCTGACTGGGCTGCACTGCCTGGCGCGCCTGGGCAAGCATCAAGTTGTAGAGCAAGGGCGCGCCCTCAACGTGCAAAGAGAATCGCCGGGCCAGCTCGACTAGATCAGGGACGCTACCGGGGGCATTAAGCGCCACAGGCTCCTCCCAGAAGTCTTCGGCCAGCTGGCTGCCGCCGTCCTGGGCCAAATAGGCCAGCAAAGTCCCCTTGCAGCGATCCAACATTCGGTCCTGCAGGAAATCCGCCTCGTCGAACGTCAGCGAAAAGTCGGCCGCCGCCGGAAAATCTTCGGGTGCTGCTGGAAGGCGGGGATGCCAAATTGGTTCCTGCGTCCAAATAACGCCCGGGTCATCTGCCTGAGGGTGTCTCGAGCGCTGCCGCAGAAGTGCGTCAAAATTTCGGTGATACCAGGACTGCGGGCGATCCGGCACGAAAAGGTCCAAGTGGTCAAGAAACGCCCAATACGCGCTGCTGGCCAGCCGGGAAAGTGAAGCGCCGGCCGAAATGCCTATCACGCCGGCGGTATCCTCGTTCTCCGCCAGCGCTCCAATCAGCTCGATTTCCATCTCCCGAGCGTGATGCGGAATGTCGTAGCCGGGGCCCCAGCTTTCGAGTTCCTGGTAGATCCAGGGAATGAACAGAGCGTAGCGGAGGCGGGTAAGCAAGACGGACGTGCCTGGAAAGAGCGCGTTTGAGATCGCATCTCGCAGGCTGCCAAGGCCAAGCTCGTCGACGGTTCCCTGCTCAGAAAAGAGATCCAGAACCCTACGAAGCTTGTCGCGGTCTGACGCTGTCAAATCAAGCCAAGAAAATGTAGAGGGCATTCGATCGCATCCATCTCATTCCAGCGTAGGAGCTAGCTAAACTTGCACTAACGGAACGTGTCAACATATTCCCAACACATCGGCGCGTTTTTCTATGTAACAACCTCGGGCAGCTCGACGCTGACCGGCGTTGGTGATGTTTCGAACGCGTCTGGCGTGCCCAGCAGTTCTTCCGCAGTCTGCCCGTCGTCGGGGTTGATGGCTACGATGGCAGGTGGCCTGGGAACATGCGGCGGCCCTTTGACGTAACGCTCGGGATACGCTTCGTAGTGCCTATCCATGGTCGCCTGTCGGACCTGCCAGGTTGTTTCAAAGCGCCCGGTGTAGAGGTCTTCCGGCGTGAACAGCGCCAAGCCTTCATGCGGTCGGCGGCTGTAGGCCGGGAAGAACTCGCCGCACCACTGTCGGGCATGCTCATCGTCTCGAAAGCGCCCCGGGTAACTTGGCCAATACTTGGTGGTCTTGAACTGGCTTTCGCTGAACGGATTGTCGTTGCTGACTCTTGGCCTCGAGAAGCTTCGCTCAATGCCCAGGTCCGAGAGCAGATCGCCAAAGCTATGCGCGATCATCGGTGAGCCACGGTCTTGATGGACGATCAATTGCTGGGGCTTGATTGCCCGGCGCGACAGGACTTCGCGGAACAGGTGGCAGGCCAGACCGGCGTTTTCCTTGCGCGAGACCATCCAGCCCACGGGATAGCGGCTGAACAGGTCCAGGATGACGTAGAGGCACAGATAGATACCGCGGGCCAGAGTCGGCAGCTTCGTGATATCCCATGTGTAGACCTCGTCCGGTGCTGTCGCCTGCAGTTGCGGCTTGACGTGGTGTTGGGCCGGACGCTGGTTGCGACGCTCGGATGTTTCCTCGCGACGAGCCAGCAGGCGATACATCGTCGAGATTGAGCCCAGTAAGGTGCCCTCGCTGAGCAGCGTCGCGTAGATCTGGCGCGGGGCGGCATCCAGGAAGCGTTCGGAGTGCAACTCATCGAGGATGCGCTGCTGCTCCGGTTCCGACAGGCCGCGGCCGGTGCCCGCCGGCGCCGAGGTGCGGTCCCGGCGCCGGCGATCGGGATAGCACCAGTGACGCGGCACGTTCAGTGCCCGACAGGCCTGTGTTTTGGGCACATCCGCCGGCAGTGCGGTCAGGCAACTCACGATTTGTTGTCGTCTTTGTCGCTGTCGAACAGGTGCAAGACTTTTTTTTGGAGATCGACCAGTTGCTCGGCGACGTAGGCGCGTTTCTCCAGCTTGGCATTGGCCTTTTTCAGGCGCTCGAGCTCCTTGTCGCGGGCATCAGCGGGCTTGCGACCGGGCTGTCGAGCAGCCACGCCCGATTCGCCGTGCTCGGCTAGGTCCTTGCGCCAGGTCGACAGTTGGCCCGCGTACAGGCCCTGGCGACGGAGCCACGCACCTTTCTCGCCAAATGGCAGCTCGTCGGCTTCAGCCAGAAGGCGCTTTTTCTCACCAGCACTGAAGCGACGTCGGGTACGCTTCTCAAGGCGCGGGTCGGTGACAACTTCGTTGGAATCAGACATCTATTCACTCCGTAAGCGCCCTGAATGTTACAGATAAAACCGATCAGGTGCTGTTGGGAAGGATGTTGACACACAGGGTAAGACCAACGGCTAGTCACGCCATTATTTGTTACATCCGTTGGCCAAAAGCCGAGGTTTTGTAAGACGGGAACTTGCTTTTCCAGGCTGTACGGGAAAAACATAAGCTCCCATAAAGAGTCTACGGCGTGATCGCTAGCATTAAGTCAGGATTGAGATCGCCTTAATAGAGCCGGCGCAGAGACCGGAAAATGGCGTCTCAACTCACTCGCCGCAGAATCTCTTTTGCGTTTGGCAATCGCACGAAGCTCTTGTTTCGACGATGAGCCTAGAAATCTTTTAATTTGCTCTAGACGCTCTGGCCCAAATCGAGCAAGAACCTGCTCCTGGGCTGCCCGAGAAAAGCGATTCTTCTCCAAGATGGTGCAAACAAGATTCCACATGTCGTACTTTAGGGCGAGGTCTTCCTTTGCGCTAAACGCTGCAGCATCGACGAACCTCTCTAAGTCTTTGAGAACCCGCTGATTAACAAGATCAAGCTCTGTCAAACTCAAATCGCTAATTTGACAATTAGAACCGAGCACACCAAAAAACCAAAGCAATGAACGGCAACGAATCAGAATTGGCGGATGCGTTTGGACCGAAAGATTTTGGCTAAGATCGTCCTGTACCTCAACTTTCGAAAGAGTCTCGATGTACGCATTAATATCCAGCCTAAGATGCGAGTCATCCAGGCCAGAGACCGTTTTGATTAGAGCAGTTATGCTCTCTTTTAAGTACCCGCAGGCAATTAGACCGAGCCGATCCGCCGAGATTTCTCTATGCTTTAGCGCGATCTTATCCTCTAGCGCCAAATGATCCGAGCCATTAATTACCGAGCCATGCCCAAAAAAATGATGGGCCAATTCATGGCCGATAACAAAACATATTTCCCGCTCATCAAGCAGCTGTACTAGACCAGATGAGAGCCGAATTATGCAGCCCGAACCCTGTGACGGGAGGCAGTTTGCCTGGATACTCGAATCTGGGAAAACGTAAGCCTTAACAGTTTCCCTTTCCAGGCCAAGCTTTGATAGTGACCCAGAAAAAGCCGCCTCCAATTCCGGCGTTAACTCTGGCGTTATAGGAAACTCATTTAACGCACATTGAGCCACCGCCGCCGAAAGCTCCTCATTCGGAGCAAGGGAATTGATTGCCGACTGATCGTCTGAAGGAAAACGCAAAGCCTCCAATCGATCCGCTCCGGCAGGGCCCGCCTCACTCATATTTTTTCCGCTCATCGCCTATCAGCTTGAGCATCTCCTGTGCCCGATCTCTTTTAGGGCCTTTAGGAAGAGTGTTAAGTCGGTTATTCCACTTCGTAAACTCTTTCCGGAGATGAGCCTTAATTTCCGATTTAGACCAACCGTCTTTTATCCCTAGAATATGCGCACGGCTTTCTGTGGCTGAATTCTCGACGCTCAGCGTATTAATACGCTTATCCCGGATCGCCTCTACTTTCTTTTCATCGAGCTCGAGAGCCTTGGAGATTTGGTCGAGAACCTTAATCTCATCTTTATCCACAACGCCATCGGCTGCCATTACATCATGGCAAAGTTCGATGGCTTCATATTTTGCACCTTGCAACTCAAGCGCCCTCAGCTCCTTGCAAATCTCACCTATCTGCAACTGCCCGACCTTAGCGTCTCGCAGAGTATCTGACAATGCTTCGTTTAGAGTCTTCTTCCGACTTTCTCGATCGTCGCCCTCAAAGCTCTCAAGGTGCTTCTTAATCCAACGCTTAACAACTTCTGACTCTTTTGGATCAACCGAGCCGTCTGAGACAGAAACCGCAACTGCCAGTTTTGCACTAAGCTCTACAGCCTTATCTTGTGATTCTTTCGCTTCAATGTAGCCCTTTTGAGATAGCGCCACCTCTCTGTTTAGTACTTGCGACCACAAAGTTGCCGCATTTGATGCTTCGGAATGCCTGCCGAGACGGATATCAAAAGGCTTACCAAGATCCATCAGTCGAAGGAAGATTTTTATTCTCTGACGACCACCATAGGGAGCGATCAACAGATCAGGGATAACGACGCCCGCCTGAACCCAATTTCCAAACCCATAACCAGGCTTTAAAACAGGCAGCTCAGAGCCATTTTGGTAGGCAATAGTCTCCTCCTCCTGGAAATCTTCAAGAGCTGACAGGACCGGGAGAAGTTCCTGATTTTCGTCTTCCCAGAAGACGGAAATAATTAGCTTCGTCCTTGTGTTGGTGTTTACGGGGAAAAGACCTCGGAGCTCGACTGCGAGGGCGTCAAACTGAGCGTCGCCCTGTCCAAATGACTCCTTTCGGCAGCGCGCTTCGAGTTTGCTCATAGAGCCGGAGGGAGCAGAGCCCTGCGCTTCACGGCCCCTATTCGTTAGGGCCTCCCCAATTGCCCACCATATAAACCAAACTACTCCAATTACAATTAGGACTTCCATGGCTAATCCACCTGAAACGCTTCAACTTCGGAGTCTTCCATCTCTTTCTTGATACTTTCGTTGATATCAACTTCTTGGAATTGGCCACTTGCAACGTCCTTAAAATGACAATGCATGCTCCCGTTATCATCGATAGAAAAGGAAACCTGAATTTCTTGACCCTGGGGACGACCGGGAGGAAGGGGCAAATTACCCTCCCATATTGTCTCCGTAAAGTCCGGGTCCGTCTCTGGAGTCGTACAGCTAGTGACGGTAAGAGCGACGTCCCGTTGGTCGTTAGCTACTGTGTAAAACGTTTCGGTGACTTTACAAGGAATTGCATCTCCTTTCTTAATAAGGACGGAGTTCTGCATCTCTTGCTGCCCAGTAGCGCGATCAATGCCAATCGACAAAGTTCCAAAGCAATAGGCTGCAATTTCATTCAAGCCAATACCGGATACGGCGCGACTCTGAGCAGGGTTTAGGCTAGACCTGTCTGCTTTGCTTGCGGAATATAGTGCAGCCCCAAGCGCAACCACTTCATCAAGGTTGGCAGTCTCCACAGGCTCTTGATCGAATGCCTTTTGGGCAATATTACGTACAGCAGGTACGCGACAGCTGCCACCCGCCATAAATACGCCGTTTATATCACTTGTTGATAATCCCGCCTCTTCGAGCGCTGACTCACAGTGCATTTGAACCTGCGCCAACAAGCCCGAGATCTCTTCCTCGAAATCCGAACGAGTCACTTGGACAAAATCTCTGCGACCAACCCGCGCTTCAGTCGCCTCCATAGTCGACAGAGCCTTTTTTAGTCTTTCGGCATCTTCTCGGCCGAAATCGTCCGGCGCCATCGGGCTGCCGGTTTGTGTCTCGAATTTCTTAGCCACCAGTTCGGTCAACGCAATATCAAAGTCATCGCCACCCAATCGCGACACTCCAGAAGATGCTTTGACATCCACATTTTCCCCGTTGATGTTAATTATTGAGACATCAAACGTGCCTCCACCAAGGTCGAAAACAGCGTAATGGCCGTGAAGTGATGACTGCTTTTCGTGAGCATAAAAGAGCGCCGCAGCTGTTGGCTCATTAATGATGCTTCTGACATTGAGGCCGGCTTTACGGGCAGCCTGAAGCGTGGCCTCGCGCGCTTCGTGCGCGAAATTGGCAGGGATCGTGACAACCGCCTCTGTAACCTCACCGAGCTGAGTTTCTGCAATATGCGCAAGCTTCTTTAATACCAACGTACTCAATTCGGTTGGCGTAAGCATCTGGCTGCCGACTTGGTGCCTTTCTGAATGACCCATTAGACGCTTAAACCTGGCACCTGCCCGACCCTCATTTTTAGAGTCATCTAATTCGATGAGCGATTTGATTTGAGCATTTTGGCCGACAACGATTCTACCGTTAGCTTCGGTTACACAGGATGGAGTGATATTATGGCCCTCTGCATCACGCAGAATCACCGGCCGACCAATATCGTCGATATATGCAACTGCTGAAAAGGTTGTTCCTAGATCGATTCCTATAACTGCCATCACTCACCCTCCTTACTCTTAAATTTGAAAATTTCGATTTTGCTTTTTTTAATGATTTCGCTATGTTTTGGCCCTTCAAAAATATAGGCAGGACATTTCACTTCAGCGACAGTCATGTCCTTTTCAGGATCTTCTGTCTCCCATGTTGAAAACGAATCTGAAACTCTATCAGCGAGGTCCGTAACAGATTCGCCGGTTTGGGGGTAATACACTTGAATGCCCAGGGAAGAAAGGCTTTTTTCAATTAGCTTAGAAAGCATTTCTATATCTTTTGGATGAATTTCTTCATCTTTAAGAATCTCAGTGCAAAAATCGTGTACTTCGATGATTTCAGACGCTCCCTTTTTGAATAAGTGAATCTCGTAGCCATCTTGCAGCTTCGATATTTCCTTTTCCCGCTTGTTCACGGCGTCTTTAAACACTGCAATAAGGTCATTCTGGTCAGCTAGTTTAGAATCAACTGTTTCATATATAGCTTTTGCGAACTGTTCGAGGACCCCTGGGAGGGCCTCCATATATTCTTTTGATACGTCCATATGTCGATGTAGCACTTCGGACGTGTGCTCAGGTAGGAGAGCATTCTCTTTTCCCACCAACACCCTCCTCCATCGGTACATATAAATGCAAAGCCCGCATGCAACAAGCGTCGTAGATATAAGCAATATGAGAATGACTACTGGTACTTGCATGATGTCCTCTGTTGGTCCTCTACCATCCTGGTTTTCTCAAACCGATCTACATGGCTTGTGAAGTTCGCTAGGACGCGATGATCGCCCAGCCGGTTAGATCGCAATCCAAGCGTGTCAATCGTGAATAGCCCAAGTCTATTGGGTGAAAGCTGCACCCACTGATTGATTCGGCTTCGAATCCAGAGCTTGGCCTTTCGTAGATTCCCTTGAACGGCGAAGCTATCCCCTGTCAATGCACGCCCCGCGATTTGATTATGCACCCTCCGATAAGCTATTCGCAAATTCTTGATCTTTAAAAACAAAAATAGATCCTATAATCAGTTGCTTATGGCATCTTTTCGGCGCGAAGATAGTTGTGATATACGTCACGCTCGTACTTTCACAATTGCGGCAGTTATCTTTAATGACGCTTGCCCCTACCATCTGTTTAGAAGCGCGATTGTGGATTTTGCAAGTTCCTCCGGATTGCCTCGAGTATGAGTAGCGTTACGTCACTCATCACTCGATCGTCCCCGAGGATTCTTCTAGATAAATCTTCTTGGGCCGTGAAAGCTTCCATAGCGGCGGCTTGCACTGCAGCCGGAAAATCGCCGTGCATAACCTGATCATCGCTGTTGTGTTTTATTTGCGAGACAACTTGGTCTTTTTCCATGACCTTGTCGGTAAGGGCCTTGAAATGGTTCACCACATCAGCCTCGGTCCAATCGCCGGCGCCGTAGATTTCGTTAAGCCGCTGGATGATTACCGACATCGGGTCTTTTTCAGGCTCGTGTGGGTTCCCGGAGCCGAGGCCATCGGCCGGTTGCAGGGGGTCCCCGTCACGGAGTTCCAGCGCGCGTTCATTTTGTTTCTGCAGGCGGTATCGGCTGAGTTCCAAGCCGGAGAGGTCGATTTCCTCGGTGGGGCGCTCCTCGCGGAGCAGCGGGCGGAGGTGGCGGGCGAAGACGTTAAGGCGCTCTAGGTCCTCGTCGGGCATCGGAGTGACCTGGGAGATGAATTCGTAGAAGCGGGAGAAGGTGCCTAGGTTCTTTCGGAACAGATTGAGGCGGTCCTTTTCCTCGGCCGCGGCTTTTCGATTTTCGGCTGCGCAGCGCTGTCCTTCTGTGTCGCCGGCCCGATCGGCTCGACGTTCGGCGGTTTCGGCTTCGTTGATTTCCTGCAAGGCCCGGCGGTAGCGCGTCTGGAATCGGTCGACGGGGGCGCGCATCAGGTAATTCAGGCGGTCGGCGGTCTGTTCGGGGTCGTAGAACGACTCGGCAAAGGCATCGACCTCATCTTGCGTATAGATGCGCTCGGCTTCCAGGGCGTCCTGAACGTCGTAGATCCGGTTCGGATCGGTGACATTTTCGAGTCGTGCGGTTCGGTAGTAGGGCTTGAAGGCCTCCAGGACGTCGTCGGGGTCATTGACGAAATCCAGCACGAAGGGATCCTCCTTGCCAGGATAGGTGCGGTTTAGCCGGGAGAGGGTCTGCACGCAGTCGACGCCCTTGAGCTTTTTGTCCACGTACATGGCGCAGAGCTTGGGCTGGTCGAAGCCGGTCTGGAATTTGTTGGCGACGATCATGACCTGATAGTCGGGCGTATCGAAGGCTTCGCGCATGTCACGGCCGCGCAGGCCCGGATTCATATTGCGCTCGTTAAAGGGCTCTGGCCCCATCTCGGGGTCGTTCACATCGCCGGAAATGGCCATCATGGCCTGTATACCCGGATAGCCTTTCTCCGCCACATATTTATCGAAGGCCAGCTTGTAGCGCACGGCCGCCTTGCGAGAATCGGTCACCACCATCGCCTTGGCGTTTCCCTCTAGCAAGTGGGCGACATGCTGGCGGAAGTGCTCGATGATGACCTGAACCTTCTGCTCGATATTGTAGGGATGCAGCTTGGCCCACTGGTAGATGCGGCTGGCGGCGCGGGTCTTGTCGACCTCTTCATCTGGCGCAGTGGCCTTTTGCTCGATCTCAAAGGCGGTCTCGTAGGTGGTGTAGCGGCGCAACACGTCCAGAATGAAGCCTTCCTCGATGGCCTGCTGCATGGTGTAGACGTGGAAGGCCTCGGGTACGTTTTCTTCGCTGGGCGGCTGATCCGGCTCGGGCGGGCGCCCGAACAGCTCCAGAGTCTTCGCCTTGGGCGTGGCGGTGAAAGCCAGGTAGCTGATGTTCTCGTTTGGACCTCGAGCGGCGACGCTGGCGGCCAACACATCTTCGGCGCTGAGATCCTCGCCTTCGGCGATCTGCTCGGCCAGCAGCACCTGGCGGAGCTTGGAGGCCGTGGCGCCGGTCTGCGAGGAATGCGCCTCGTCGGCGATCACGGCAAACTTCCGCCCCTTCAGACCGCTTCGCTTCTGGATCAGCTCGAGCACAAACGGGAACGTTTGAATAGTCACGATAATAATCCGCGCTGAACGTTCCAGCGCTTCTGCTAGCTGCTCGGATTTGCTGCCTTCGCCCTCATCGCGATTGACCCGGGCAACCACCCCTTCTTTGTGATCGAACTGGTAGATCGTTTCCTGGAGCTGGTCATCGAGCACCGTCCGGTCGGTGATGACGATGACCGAATCAAACACCCGCTCGTCGCCGGTGGTGTGTAGCGAAGCGAGTTGGTGAGCGCTCCAGGCGATGGAGTTGGATTTACCCGAACCCGCGCTGTGCTGGATCAGGTAGCGCTGCCCGGCACGCTCGCGCCGCGCGTCGCCCACAATCTTGGTGACCGCCTCCCACTGGTGGTAGCGAGGAAAGATCAAGGTTTCCTTGGTCTTGCCGTCGTCTTGCTTCTTGACTTCCAGATGGATAAATCGGTGGAGGATGTTGAGCCAGGTTTCGGGCTCAAAGACGCGCTTCCATAGGTAGTCGGTCGCATAGCCGTGCGGGTTGGGTGGATTGCCCTGGCCGCCGTCGTAGCCTTGGTTAAATGGCAGAAAGAAGGTATTCGCACCTGCCAGGCGGGTCGTCATCCAGACTTCTTCCTGGCTGACGGCGAAATGCACCAGCGCGCGGCGCTTGAAGGCCAGCAGCGGCTCGTCCTTGCGGGTCTTCTTATCCTTCGGCGGACGGTCGAACTTGTACTGCCGCTTGGCGTTCTCGATGGCCTGCTTGAACTCGGACTTCAGCTCCAGGGTTGAGACCGGGATGCCGTTGACGAAAAGCACCAGGTCCAGGCGCGGGTTGTAGTTCTCCCGGGCATAGGGCGAGTAGGACACTTCCTGCGCCACGCGCAGACGGTTAGCGTTGTACCGGGCCAGGGTGTCCGGGTTCAGGCCGTGGTCGGGTCGGAACTGGCACAAGCTCAGCTTGACGCCTCGATCCTTGATGCCGCGCCGAATGACGTCCAGCGCACCGCGCTTGTCCATCTCGCGCGCCACGCGCCGGACGATCATTTCATCGGTGCGGTCCTGGTAGAACTTCGATAGCCGCTCGATCGCCTCGGGCTGGGTCTCACGCAGCCAGGCCAGCAGTTCCTCGGGATAAAGCGCCAGCTCGCGGTCGTAGCCGGAGGCCGGGATCTCCGCCCAGCCCGCGCCGGTCATCTCACGGATGATGGCCTTCTGAAACGGACGTTCGGCAGCTTTGTCGGTCATGAGGCGGCGTCCTCTTGCTCAGGCGGCTTCCAGTCGCGGACGTCGATTTTTCCAGTGACGGCGGCGGAGATCAGTGCTGAGCGACGCTCTCGTAGAAGCCCAATCATTCGGTTTGCTGCTTCAGTCGCGGCCTGGAGTCTGCCCAGAACATCGGTCAACATCTTCACGATTTCTTTCTGCTCAGTTTGCGGAGGAACCGGGAAGGTCCACTCGATAGCATCGCCAATGTTGAACTGCTTTTGCGCTGCTCCATATTGAACCTGACCAACTTGGAAACGGCCAACGCGGCTATTTAGAGCATGACACAGCCAATCGGATTCAAATGGGCCGGATCGAATAACCATGACTGATGCGCAGTTCGCGCCATCGAGTTCTGCAGGGACAACTGCAGTGACTCCGGGATAGCCAACGCGAACGCAGACCAAGTCTCCTTTACGTAGTCGGGACTGGTGAAGTTTCCTGCTGTCGGCATCACTCATTCTCCGGACGCCATTAAGTTTGAATCCTCCCTCGACAATGTTTCCTCCGAACAAGAATGGAACGCCCTCTTCTTGAACATAGATGGAAGGATTGATTACCAAGCCGACACTAATTTGCGGAGAAATGTGCTTGAGGCGTTTGACATTCCATTGCGCCGGCACTTCGCCCAGCCACTCGACGCCGGAGTCTTTCATCGGGGTGTCGGGGTTGAGGCCCTTGGTGACGGCGTGGGAGATGACGGCCTGGCGTTTTTCCTTCAGCAGCTCGATCAGTCGCTGCTGTTTCTCGATCAGCCGGTCGATCCGCGCGGTTTCGTGGTCAAGGAAGGCGGCAATGGTGCGTTGTTCATCTAACGGCGGAACGATAATTTCTGGGTCTGTTGAATTCCAAGTGGGTTAAGCATACACATGCGGATTGAGACTGCGGAAGTCGAGTTTCCCTGCCAGCAGGAAGATCACGGTCCTGGCTGTG
>NZ_JBHJMR010000019.1:0-45473 GCF_042310355.1 Wenzhouxiangella indolica
GAGCCGGTCATTCGGCAAAGAAGAATGTCATCGTAGGATGCGTGGAGGCGAAGCCGTAACGCATCAGCCAAACCAACCGGGAGCCGATGCGTTGCGCTACCGCTCCACGCATCCTACGACCGGGTACGCCGAGCCGGTCATTCGGCAAAGAAGAATGTCATCGTAGGATGCGTGGAGGCGAAGCCGTAACGCATCAGCCAAACCAACCGGGAGCCGATGCGTTGCGCTAACGCTCCACGCATCCTACGACCAACGGCGCCAAAACCGACGAGCCAAACAACCAACCGAGTAAAGTCATGGTCTTCAAAATGCGCTGCCTGAATCGCGAGTCCCGGGTCCCGAGTCCCGAGTCCCGGCCCACCGCCGGTCAAGAAACCGCCCACCTTTCCGCCCCTGAAATGTTCATCGGAGCCCCCAATGGGATTTAAATGCGGCATCGTCGGCCTCCCCAACGTGGGCAAGTCGACCCTCTTCAACTGCCTGACCAAGGCCGGCATCCAGGCCGAGAACTACCCGTTCTGCACCATCGAGCCCAACGTCGGCATGGTGCCCGTGCCCGACCCGCGCCTCGACCAGCTCGCGGCCATCGTCAAGCCCGAGAAGGTCATCCCGACGATGATGCAGTTCGTCGACATTGCCGGCCTGGTCGCCGGCGCCTCCAAGGGTGAGGGGCTGGGCAACAAGTTCCTGGCCCACATCCGTGAGACCGACGCCATCGCCCATATCGTGCGCTGCTTCGAAGACGACGACGTCACCCACGTCGCCGGCCGCGTCGATCCGGTTTCCGACATCCAGACCATCGACACCGAGCTGTGCCTGGCCGACCTGGACGTGGCCGAGAACGCGCTCTACAAGATCGGTCGCCAGGCCAAGTCCGGCGACAAGGAAGCCATCCGCCAGGCGGGCCTGCTCGAGCGCGTCGTTGCCCACCTGGGCGAGGGCAGCCCCCTGCGCACCTTCGAGATGGACGACGAAGAGCGCAAGACGCTCAGAACCTGGCAGTTCATCACCCGCAAGCCGGTGCTCTACGTCGCCAACGTCGACGACAACGCGGCCGAGGACAACGAACTCGTCCGCGCCGTGCGCGAACACGCCGCGGCCGAGAACGCCGAAGTGGTCGTGCTGTGCGCCGCCATGGAAGCCGAACTGGCCGAGCTCGATGAAGACGAACAGGCCGAATTCCTCGCCGATCTGGGCCAGGACGAGCCGGGCCTGCACCGCCTGATCCGCACCGGCTACACCCTGCTGGACCTGCTCACCTTCTTCACCGCCGGGCCCAAGGAAGTACGCGCCTGGACCGTCAAGAAGGGCTCCTCGGCCCCGCAGGCCGCCGGGCGCATCCACACCGACTTCGAAAAAGGCTTCATCCGCGCCGAAGTCACCGCCTTCGACGACTACATCGCCTGCAACGGCGAGTCCGGCGCCAAGGCCGCCGGCAAACTGAGGCTGGAAGGAAAGGATTACATTGTCGCCGAGGGCGACGTGATGCACTTCCGGTTCAACGTCTGATCAAGCCAACGCCCGGCACCCAAGGGCAACCGTAGGATGCGTGGAGGCAAAGCCGCAACGCATCATCCCCGCCCCAACGCCGCTGATGCGTTACGGCCTGGCGGCCTCCACACATCCTACGCCCGATCCGCCCGATCCGCCCGAAACCCGGCCCCCGCCGGCAACGCCACCACGCATCATTCCCCGCCCCAACGCCGCCGATGCGTTACGGCCTGCCGGCCTCCACACATCCTACGCACTGACTCGCCCAACACCCGCCCCCGCAGGCACGCCCGGGCCATCCGTAGGATGCGTGGAGCGAAGCGCAACGCATCAGCCACACGCCGAAGAAAGCCACGCCGCGCCACGTCTCCACACACCCCAAGAATCCGACTCCCAAACCCGAAACCCGGAACCCTGAAACCGGAAACCGGTTACATATAAAGCCAGTAATCCAGAATCCCCTCCCCCCAAATCAAAGCAATCCACCCCGCCGCCGCCAGGTAGGGCCCGAACGCGATCGGCACCTCCTTGCCGCGCCGGGTGGCAATCATCAGCGCAATCCCCGCCACGGCGCCGACGAAGGACGCCAGCAGGATCACCACCGGCAACACCTGCCAACCCATCCAGGCGCCCAGGGCAGCGAGCAGTTTGAAATCGCCGAAGCCCATGCCCTCCTTGCCGGTCAGCAGCTTGAACAGGTGGAACACCGACCAAAGCGCCAGGTAACCGGCAATCGCGCCGATGACGGCGTCCTCCAGGCTGGCGAACAGCCCGAACCACAGGTTCAGCCCCAGCCCCAGCCACAGCAAGGGCAGGGTGATCTGGTCGGGCAGCAGCTGGTGATCGAAGTCGATGCCCGTCGCGGCGATCAGCGCCCAGGTGAACACCAGCGCGGCTGCCGCCTCGGGCGTGGCCCCGAAATGCACAACAACGGCCGCGGACAAAACGGCCGTGACCAGCTCCACCAACGGATAACGCCAGGAAATCGGCTCGCCACAGTGCCGGCACTTGCGCCCCAACACCAGCCAGCTGACAACTGGAACATTGTCGTACCAGGCGATCGTCTCCCGGCATTTCGGGCAGTGCGAGCGCTGAACCACCAGCCCCGGCGGCGCCGACTCGGCCTGGTCGATTTCCAGCAACTCCCGGCACTGACAGCGCCAGTCGTGAAACAGCCGCGCCGGCAAGCGCAGGATCACCACGTTGAGAAAACTACCCACCAACAGCCCCAACACAAAAACGGCGGCCGCAAGGACCGCCGGGGGCAATGCATTCAAGCTATCAAGAAATTCCACTTGAATCTTCCCTCTGCAAAAACCGGTTGTAAATCATTAGGTTACCGCCACTCGATCTTGGGCTCTTTATGTGACTGCGCGCAGTCCCGTAGATAGAGATTGATAAGGCTCTGATAGGGCAGATCCTTCTTTTCTGCGAGTTTCTTGAAGTAAGCGACGGTGTCCTCGTCAAGTCTTATCGTGACCTGCTTCTTGAGCTTCCTCGCATAGGGGTTATCTACGGACTCCGAAAAATCGTAATTGTCACGCATGTCTGTATCCTTGATAAATCTTACGCTCTCGCTTGTTCGCCTTACGGGCGGAGATGATTCAAATCGTGTCACCGTCTCTGACGCAATGGCATACAACCAGCAGCCGAGAATGGATGCTCGCTCCCAGGAGAACGAATCGATCCTCCTCGTCAGAGTGATCCGGGTCTGCTATCAGCCGCCCGAACTCGTCCGAAAAAGCAGTTTTGGCTTCGGAGAACGAAACCCCGTGCTTCTGGCGGTTCGCCGCCGCCTTGCGTTGATCCCATTCGAAGGCGAGACGGCTCATAAATTACATTGTATGTATTATGTAAATACTGTCAAGCGAGGCCCAATCGGCAAGTGCCCGAAAACGAAAACGGCGGCCGCCAGGACCGCCGGATGCAGTGCATTCAATGCGTCAAGAAAATCCAATTCCACTCCCCATGCTGTCCAGGCTCAAGGGCACGAAACCAAAATTCATCTCAATGCTCCAACCCCTGAAACCTGAAACCTGAAACCTGAAACCTGAAACCTGAAACCTTCCTTCTACATCACCGCCGCCATCTGGAAGATCGGCAGATACATGGCCACGACCATGCCGCCGACGACAACGCCGATGAAGACAATGATGATCGGCTCGAGCAGGCTGGAGAGGGCGTCGACCGTATTGTTGACCTCTTCCTCGTAGAAGGCCGCTACCTTGTCAAGCATGGCGTCCAGGGAACCGGCCTCTTCGCCGATGGCTGTCATCTGGATCATCATCGGAGGAAACAGCCCGGTCTGCTGCATGGCCAACTGCAGGGAGTGGCCCGTGGCAACGTCTTCTCGAATCTGCATCGTGGCTTGTTCGTAGACGATATTGCCGGTCGCGCCCGCCACGGTCTGCAGCGCCTCGACCAGCGGCACACCCGCCGCAAAGGTCGTGGACAGGGTGCTGGCAAAGCGTGACAGTGCGGATTTTTCCAGCACGGGGCCGACAACCGGCAGCTTCAGCGATACGCGGTCGACAAAATGACCGACCTTGGGGCTGCGCTTTCGTGCCTGGATGGCGCCGACGATGGCAGCAATGCCCACTAGCAGAACGATCCAGCCCTTGGACTGCATGAACTCCGATGCACTCACGACCATGCGCGTGAATGCGGGCAGGTCGGCACCAAAGCTCTGGAACATCTCCTCGAACTGCGGGATCACCACGATCAGCAGCAAGGCGGTCACGCCAATGGCCACGGCGACGACGGCGGCGGGGTAGAACATGGCCTTCTTGATCTTGCCCTTGATCGACTCGATCCGCTCCTTGTAGCCGGCAATCGAGTCGAGCACCTGGTCGAGCACACCCGCCGACTCGCCGGCAGTGACCAGGTTGACGTACAGGTCGTCGAAGTAATCACGGTGCTTGGCCAGCGCTTCGGCCAGCGTGTTGCCGGACTCGACATCGTTCCGAATGGTGTCGATCAGCTTCTTCAATCGCGGGTTCTCGGCGGCCTGGGAAATGATCCCGAATGCCTGCACGAGGGGGATGCCCGAGTAGAGCATCGTCGCCAACTGGCGGGTGAAGATGGCGATGTCCTTGGGCTTGATTCGCTTGCCGCTGTTGCCGAACAGGGGCTTGGGCTTGCGTTTGACCCGGCCCGGGACGATTCCCTGCTGACGCAACTCGGCCTTGACGATCATCTCGTTGCGGCCGAGACGCTCGCCCTTGATTTTCTTGCCGCGCTTGTCCTTGCCCTCCCACTGGAAGGTTTGCATCTGATCCTGCGTGGTGGTCGCCATCTAGTGCCGCTCCTGCATCCTGCTGGTATTGGCCGGAGTTCGTGTCCGGCCTGCACAGTTGTCCCTATCGTCGTGATTTTGCGCAGAAACCACGCCAATTGCAAGGACGCCCCCAATGCTCCCCCGAACGATCGTCGTCCCTACCCCGAAATCTTGTGACTCAGTTCGCGGTCGCGTTCGCCACGGGCGACGTGCCGCTGCTGCCGAACTCGACTTGAAAGAATCGTGCCGACGACCTCTCCGTTGGTCAATCCTTCGTCACCCGGTTCATCTCCGCCAGGCTGATCTTGCCGTCCTTGACCTTGTTGAGTGCGGCCCGGCGGAGGTCGGTCACGCCGTCCTTCGCCGCCTGCTTCTCGAGCTGCAGCGCGCCGCCGCCCTCGAGAATGATCTGTTCCATCGCCTCGGAGATCGGCATCACCTGGAACACGCCGGAGCGGCCCTTGTAGCCGCCGGTGCACTGGTCGCAGCCGCCGGCCTGGTAAATCTTGATGCCCTCTGCGACTTCTTCTTCGTCGAATCCGACCTTCAGCAGCGCCTCATCCGGCACTTCCTCGGGCTTCTTGCACGAGTGCAGGGTTCGCGCCAGGCGCTGGGCCAGCACCAGGTGAACGGTCGAGACGATGTTGTAGGTCGGCACGCCCATATTGGCCAGTCGGGCCACGGAGGCGGGCGCGTCGTTGGTATGCAGGGTCGACAGCACCAGGTGACCCGTCTGGGCGGCCTTGATGGCGATCTCGGCCGTTTCCAGGTCGCGGATTTCCCCGACCATGATGATGTCCGGATCCTGTCGCAGGAAGGATCTGAGCGCGGCGGCGAAGGTCAGCCCCTGCTTGACGTTCTGCTGCACCTGGTTGACGCCCTTCATGCGGATTTCGACCGGGTCCTCGACGGTCGAGATATTGCGCCCCTCGTCGTTGAGGATGCCCAGGGCCGTATACAGGGTGACCGTCTTACCCGAGCCGGTGGGGCCGGTGACCAGCACCATGCCGTAGGGCTTGGAAATGGCCGACAGGTAGTCGTCCTTCTGCTTTTCCTCGAAACCCAGCTTCTCCGGGCCCAGGAAGGCGCCGGAGGAGTCGAGAATACGCAGCACGATCTTCTCGCCCCAAAGCGTCGGGCAGGTGGAGACACGAAAATCGTAGGCCTGCCCCTTGGATACATTGAGCTTGATGCGCCCGTCCTGCGGAATCCGGCGCTCGGCAATATCCAGGTTGGCCATGACTTTAAGGCGCGCCGAGAGCCGGGGCGCCATGCGCTTGGGCGGGCGCACTTGGGTTACCAACACGCCGTCGACGCGGAAGCGGACCCGGTAGTCTTCCTCGTAGGGCTCGAAGTGAATGTCGGAAGCGCCCTTGCGAATGGCGTCGACCAGCACCTTGTTGACAAAGCGCACCACCGGGGCGTCGTCCGCACCCGCGGCCGCGTCGTTGTCTTCCTTCTTCTCCTCGCCGGCGTCGAACTTGAGGTTGTCGAGATCGTCCTCGTCCTCGGTCAGGTCGTTGAAGGCCTGGGCCGAGCCGGCCAGGGCGCGATCCAGCGCCGGTTCGATGGCGCTGTAGGGCGCCAAGATGGCTTCCACGGCCAGCCCGGTGGAGAAGGAAAGCTCGTCGATGCCGGCCTTGTTGCCGGGGTCGGCCGCCACCACGAACAGCCGCTTGCCGCGCTTGAGAACGGGTACGATCAGGTGCTTGCGCAGCAGCTCCTCGCTGACCTCGTCCATCGGCGCGTGCTTGAGGTTGACCGCGGCCAGGTCGACCAGCGGCATGCCGAAGTCCTCGGCCGCCACGTGGGCAAAACCCATGGCGTCCACCGCCTTCTCGCGCACGATGTGGCTGGTAAAGGTGCGGCCCTTCTCATTGGCCTTATTGGCAATCTCGAGCGCCTTGCCCTCGGTCACCAGCCCCGCATCGACCAGCTTGCGGCCGAGCGAGGGCAGTCGCATGACGGTTGCGGGTTGCGCCAGCATGAGCTCAATCTCCTTGAATCTGCCTCAGATGCTAGCGCCCGGGAGTTGATTTTGCAAAAAGAATTCGGGTCGTTCGTGCGGCCAGATTGGGTTAGGTCGCTAGTAGTGCAGGGGAATGTGTGACGGCCGGGACGAAAAATGCCCCGCAGTGCGGGGCATTTACGCTATCAGTTGTCTGCTCTAGCGGCTAACTATTAGCGGCAACGAGCGGGCAGGTACTTCTCATCAATGTCAGTGGCGGTGTCAGTTGGTGAACACGCCCATGAGACACTTCCGCCCGAGCTGGTGGGTGACAGCTCAAGAATGCCATTCTGGATGGCGGCGTTTTCGTTGCCGGTATTAAAGGTGGCTTGGATAGTACCTTCAGCCGTTACCTGGACCTGCGAAACGTATTCGCCAGAAATATCGCTGGCAGGTGATGCGATTCCGGCTTCGGTATTGTCGCCAGGCCAGCTGCCGGTATCCGTCCAGTATTCCGCCACAGCGGTTCTTGCGCCGCCGGTCAAATTCATGCCTTCAGATACCTGAGCACGGATCGTGTAATCCTGATACGCAGGAATGGCAATGGCCATCAGGATGGCGAGAATGGCCACCACGATCATCAGTTCGATCAGCGTGAAGCCCGATTGTTTGCGCATGGTGTTCATGTGTTGCTCCTTTCGGTTTTAACGGTCATGTTCAAGCGAACATTGGTTTTGCCCTGGGGGCGCGACAAAGTTCCCCTTCAAGCTTAATCATGCACTATCCGTGCCAGATCCGCGATTCCCCATGGGTCGGTCTCGCTCTGCATTGTTGCTCACCCTCCAATGAATGGGGTTTGGTGCTTCGGAGCCGAGTGCGGCCGAGCCGAATGTGACGTTTTTTGTCACCTCTGACAAATAGTGTCAGTCGCTCGGATTGGGCTAGCGGCAGCGGCTTGGCAGGTAACGGCTGGAAATGCTGCCCGCGTCACAGTTCCAGTTCATGGACGCATCCGTAGCCGCTCCGACTGGACTGAGGATCAGTGTATCGCCGGAGATCGCCGCATTCGCATTCGTGGCCCCGAAAGTAATCTGGATCTCGCCATTGTCGATTCTGAGCTCGCTGACGTATTCGCCCTTAATGTCGGCCGGTTCCTCCAGCCCCGCCGCATCGTTGTCGGCGGGGAACGTCCCTTCGTTGGACCAGTAGTCCCACACGGCCGCTTTGGCGCCCTCCGCCAGCGACATGCCTTCCGAGACCTGGGCGCGAATGGTGTAGTCTTGGTAGGCGGGTACGGCCAAGGCCATCAGGATGGCCAGAATGGCCACCACGATCATCAGTTCTATCAGGGTGAAGCCGTCGTGTCGTGTGGGTTGCATGGGCTGTCTCTTGAGCGCGCTGTCTAAGCTATCTGCTTGCAGTATCCGTACCTTTTCAACTGTTGTGTGAGCCCGCCAACGGTTTCAGTCGCCCAAGTCCTCGAGGTAGTCGGACAGCTCTGACTGCCAGACCCTTCGCTGGATGATTCCGCCGGGCGGATCTTTCAGCCGCGCTTTCAGGTACTGTCTCGCCTCCGCCATTTGTCCCTCTAGCACCATCGAAAAGGCGATGAGAATGACTGTTTGGGGGTCGCGGTGAAGTCGAAGGGACTCGGCCAGGTGAATCCGCATGGCCCGGTAGTCACCGTTGCTTTGCGCGACATAGGCCATCGAGTGGTGCAGGTATTCAGTCACTTTTTCGCTACGGTGCCGCACCGCTTCGTCCAAGGCAGTCTGGATTAACTCCAGCAGTTGTGGCTGGCTCAGTTCCGGGCACCCTCTACTGCCACCTGCGAGAACGAAATGGTGCAATTGAATAGCAGTCCCAAGGCCAATGGTGTTTGGTGGCCGAAGTGCTTGGTCTGCGGCTTCTAGCCGCTGAAGCAGGTCGCTCTGTCCTTCGGGGCAGTAACGCACACGCTGCACGGTCAGCATTTGGTGGCCGGTATGTTGCTCGAGTGCCTGACTCAGAATCTTGTCGGCGTTGTCGGGCCGCCCGGCCTGCTGGTAGCTGCTGGCCAATGCCTGAGCGGCGCGAACCGATTCCGGGCTCTCTCGGTACCACACCAGGCTTGCCCGGTCGGGTTGGCCCCACAGGCTGGTGGTGGCGTACAGAATGCTTGCCAAAGCCCCTGCGTACACCAGTGTTGCAGCCACGGCAACTCGATGCCAGGCCGTGTCGCCGCGCAAAAGCAGCAGGGGACAGGCGAGGAGAAAGTAGAGGCCGAAGGCCGGCACGTAGTTGCGGTGAGAAAAGTAGAGTTCCAGAGGAATCACCGTGGACTCCACCAAATGGCCGGCCAGGAACCACGCCACAGCAAAGGCAAACAGCGGCATGCGTTTCGCGAGCACGGTGGCGGCAGCTATCGTGGCTGCCAGTGCCGAAATCGCGAGGGCGGTCGAGGGCGGAACGAAAAGGCTGCGCGATACAGTATAGCCATCTGAATAGGGGGTGATGGCCGCACTTCTGGGGAGAATCAGGTGGTAAACATAGTTCCAAAGGATCCGGGCCTGGCTGAGCAGGCGCTCGGTCAGGTCGAAATTCCTGCGTTCGTAACCGGTGTCAATGAATCCCTTGGCTGTCAGGTAGCCGGCAATCAGCACAGTGGGCAGCACCAGTGCCAGCAGGAGCCAGGGTCGAGGGAGCCGGGGGCAGGCGGAACAGCGCTGCATGATCAGCAACTCGCACACCAGGGCCAGGCTGGGCAGCAGAGCGCCATTCTCCTTGGAGAGCGTGGCCAGTATGGTGCCGAGACCCAGCCCCGACAATGCCAGGAAAAGCCCCCCGCGTGGCCTTCGGGCCATCATCCACCGGCCCTGAAGATAGATCGCGAGTCCGGCGAACAGAAACGTTGCAGACAGGGTTGTCATTCGCTGAACGACCATCAGGGAGGCGCTGGCGAGGAACGGAGACAGTGTCCAGAGCGCGGCCACGGCAAGACCGAACCAGGCAACTCGGGGAGAGCCCGGCGCCAGGAATCGCCCCAGAAGGGTGGCGATCAGGAATACGAGCATGCCGTTGAAGGCGTGTATGACCGAGTTGACGACCAGGAACGGGCGCGGGCTGTCTGGCCAGTGTTCGGCTTGAGGCGCAAAGGAAAGCAGAGCCACCGGTCGTTTGAGAGGGCCGGCGATGCCCTCGGTGGCGTAACCAATTGCCGAAACGGCATCGTTCACGTACTCCAGCCCGGACAGATTGGCAAAGTCGTCGAACTGCCAGGAACCCGACCAGCCCGGGCTGTAGAGCCAGGTGACGACGACCATCAGGGCAAGAACGAGGAGACCAGCGGCGGCGAGCTGTCGAAAACCGAACTGCGAGCGGCTCTCTGGCTGAGACGGAGGCTTGTTCATGGTGTTATTCACATCGATTTTTGGCAGCACGGGTCGACCGGGGCACAGGATGCCACAACCACCACGTCTTTGGCTGCATCCGCAACTACCACTGCTCAACGCGCATCGAGGTGTTTTGAAACCATTGCTGCGAGCTGTGTATGCAATGCGGGGTGATCAATCTTTGCGACGTAACGCAATGAACTCGGGTGATTGGTGATCAATACCGGCAAGGGGTGATTTCCTTCCAGAGTTCCGGCAAATAATCGAAAGGTTCTGCCGCTGGTAGGCCGAAGCACGACTTCGCGGCACTCCGTGAGGTTTTTAGGGGCTATGGAAAGCCGCTCGGAAATTCTGTTTCTGACCAGGCTCTTCGGCGCAACGATCAGGCGCGGTTGGAGAGCTCGCAGCATGATGCTCAGTTGTGACTGTGCGAATTCGATCGTTCTTTCGTACAGTTTCTTGTCAGCGCCGGAACAGTTCTCGATGCTCCTCTTGATCGTGTCAAAGTCGCCGCTGCCCCAGGGATATATGTTGGCGAGTGCAACAGAATCGAGTGTGCCGAGCGACACTTCGAGAATATCGGCGTAGAACCGCCAGCCGAAAGTGCCGCGCCCAGCGCTGGCCGGATTGTGCAAGGGGTCCCAACGGGTGGAATTCCCGCCTGGATCGAACTCCAGGTGCCCGAACTCGTCCGATTCCATCTGCCGCACGAAACCGGGCCAGTCGCCTTGCCCGTCTGCACCGGACTCGATGAAGCGGATCGAGGATGGGCAGTTCGGGTTGGAGCCGAGCATCAGTACCGGCCCGGGATTGTGCCGAAGTGCCTTTTGAACCTTGCTGGCTTTGTGTTCGCCGAACAGCCCTCCACGAAACGGTGTGCTGTAGCTGCCGGTTGCCGGTTTGAGTACGAGGTTCTCTGGCCTCGTAACAAACTCTGCAATCGCATGATTGAGTCGGTTTACGAAGTTCACCTGCCGGGGTTGCCCATGTTCTCCGATGAAGAACGCTGCTGAGGTTGAGTGTTCGTCAGCTCCGCAAGCGTTCGATCCCAGAGCCTTTGCCCGAAGGGCTTGCTGATTCTTACCATCGACAGCTCATGCTCGTGTTCGCGCAGCTTCGGCCCCAGGCCACGAGCGAGCAGGGAGGTGCCCAGGGATTTGAGAAGGAACGGGTTGGGGTCGGTCTGAAGCGCCTGCACGATAAGTGTGACGGCGTGATCGTCCTGACCGTCGTGAAACTCCAGCCGCGCTTGGGTCACCAGGCGCTGTCGAGTTGCAAGCCGGGTAACTCGGGGGTTGCCTGTTTGAGGGCTGCTTGCTTCCACGAGCTTGCGAATGTCTTCGGGATGCAGGAATGGACAGTGACCGGCGATGGCCAGTTGCGCGAGGTGATCAAGTCCTGCCATGCCTCCGAGCTCGATTTCGGGATTTTCCCTTGTGTGATCGAGGGCCTTGCGATAACGAGTTCGGTAGTCTTCCTCTGAGCCCGTGCAGTAGCTCAAGCGCTGCAAATGGATCTGGGTCTCGTCAGTGTGGTGCTCTTGGGCAGTCCGCATGATGCGGTCCGCCACCAGCTCGTCATTCTCCCGGACGTGTGCATTGGCTATGTACTGGGCGGCTCGAATTGAGTCCTCATTCTGTATGAACCAAATCTCCGACGCCAGCCGTGGCTGGCCCCAAAGCGACGCGGCACTGAACAGCACGATTGTGATCATTGCCCCGTAAGCTGCGGCTGCAGCTCTAGTCCATTTGCGCGCATCATTGCCAGGCAAGCCCAGAAAAGCGAACCATGCGACCAGCACCCAAAGACCCAGGGAGGGAGCGTAGTTTCTATGTGCGAAGTAGAGTTCTAGTGCGGGTGTCGTCGACTCCACCAGGTGTCCGGCGAGGAACCAGCACAGACCGAATAATGGAACCGTCGACCAGCGGCGCAGTGCTATTGCCAGAAAGACGGCCGCGGCCCAGCCCGAGATGGCAACCAGCGTCGTCCAGGGGGATAGCAACCCCGTGGAGAGCTGGAAATTGTCGCTGAACGGAGTGGCGGCCTCGGTTCGCGGCAGCAGCAGCGAAAAGACGTAGTCCCAGAGTACCCTTGACTGCGTCAGCAGCCTCTCCCAGAGCGTGAAGTCTCGATGGTCGTAGCCCGACTGGACCAAGCCGATCCAGGCGAGGTAGGCGAGAATGAGCGCGGTAGGTACCCATAGGAGCGCCAGGTGAGCACGATGCCAGCGCGGATGGACTTTCCATCCCGCCGGACGAAGGAGGAAATAATGCACGCAGAGTGCGAGGGTTGGGAGCAACGCACCGTTCTCTTTTGCGAGCGATGACAGGACAGTGCCCGCAATCAAGCCAGTGGCAATTAGCCGAAACCCAGCGTTCGGATCGCTGGCGGCGACCTGTCGCCCTTTCAGGTAAAGCGCCAGTCCAGCCAGCAGGAAAGTCGCGGACAGTAGCGTCATCCGCTGTACAGCCATCAGTGTGCTGCTCATGAGTAGCGGACTGAAGGCCCAAAGGCCTGCGGCTGTCAGGGCCAGCCAGGCGACTCGCCGGCACCCGGGAAAGGCCATCCGTCCGAGCAGGCTCAGGACGGTATAGACGAGCAGGAAATTGACAACATGCAGGGCGATATTGATCCGAAGGAATGCGCCCGGGTTCTCAGGATAGTGTTGAGCCTGCAGGGCAAATGTCAGCAGGCTCATTGGTCTGCCGGTAGGCCCGGCACCTCCCGAAAAGACAAAGTGGGCCGCGCTCAACCAGTCATCCACAAAGTCCAGTTTCCAAAGGTTGGGGCTATCGTCGAAATGCCACCCTCCCGATTCGGCAAGGGCATAAACCAGGCCTAGGGCAATGGCCGCGATGATTGCCAGAACATGAGGGAGGAATGGGCGCAGCCGCGTAGGTGCGGTCTCCTCTGCGCCGTGTTGAATCTGGGTCATATGAATTGATTCCCGGAGTTTATATTCGACTTGAACCTACTCTAGCCGACAGTCAGCACCATGTCGAAGATTCAAGTGCGCCACTATCGGTGCTGTTTCGGAGCCATGATGGTCGCCGTCTCATGTACAAGACTGATCTGTTGAAAGGCCAGGCTGCGCATTCTGGGTAGCGCTCTTGACAGCTTGCCCCTTATTTCCGCGCTGTGAGATACCGTGTGATCAAAACGGGCAGTCAGCTGATGTTGTTCGCAGTTCCGATAGTCAAGTGCCTGATCTTCCAGCCCGAATGGCGACAAAACTTCCTCGTATTTGTGACTCCATCCAACCACGAGGCAGGGCACCTCCACGGCCAGGGCGCCTACCATGGCGTGAAACCGCGATGTGACTACGCATGTGCAGGTTCCGATCAAATCGCGCAGTTCGGATGTAGTCAGCTCCTGATCAATCAGTTGGCAGGTGTCGGGCCGCGCCAGCGCCGCATGAATGGCTCGGCACAGCGGCAGGTCGTTGTTGTGTTCACGCTCGGAGTCTGGTCTCGCGCTGTGGGGGAAGAGTATGGGCCAGTAGCCGCGCTCGGAAATCGAGTCGATGAGTCGGGCCATCGCGTCGACGTAGTCGATGTTGGCCGCCGCGGCCTTCCGGGCGGCGACGGCGCTGGGTGCGATCCCTACTAGTTCGCGATCGGCATTGTCAAGCTGTGGCAGCGCCGCGGTCCACGGCGACTCTGCATTCCGGGTGGGCGAAAAAGCGAGTGCGAGATCGGTTCCTTCGGAGATGTTCGTCAGTCCCAGCGACTGCAAGTGCGAAAATGTGATCTCACCCCGCGCAAATATATGGTGTAGCCGTGGGAGGATCAGTTTCGCCGCCAGGCGATTTATCCGGGATTTGAACGGACCCAGCGCCTGCGCGACCTTGACGATTGGCAGGCGCATGAGCAACCCGGGAAGCAGAACTGCAATATTGTAGACAAGAAAGGTCAGTCGGCCATCGTTGAAGCTGATGCCGCATTGGTCGACGTAGACGTGCGACTGGCTCAGTTCCCTGACGGCCAGGGAACGCCCGGCCAGCCAGGGCCGAAGCGGTTTGATGTACCGGTGCACCAGGCACAGCGGGATGATCGCCAGCACCAGGGCGAGGGGGGACGCCGGAACGATGCTGAGATTTTCGAAATCATTGCGCTCGACGTCCTGTGACGGGTAGAGACTGAAAAGGACGAATTGCGCGTCGTCGTCGAGGGCCTCGAGACCCTGAACGAGTGTTTCGAGCATTGCCGACGCACCCTTGTTGCCGTACAGCGCGGAGCCGATCACGGCGTATTTCATGGTGTTCTCCAATTTCGTGCGCGAAGCAATAGCAGCAGCGCCGCCAGGAGCAAGTCGGCGAATAGTGTATAGACACGCGTAACGACGGCAAGCGTGGCTGCTTCCTCCAGGCTGAAATAATGCATGGATAATGCCACGAGGACCCCCTCGCGCACCCCGATACCACTGGGAGCAAAGAACGCCAGCGATCCCAGAATGCCGGCGAGCATGTAGAAGGCCACCAGGGGCACCCACATGTCGAGCGTGACCCCGTAGAGCGAATGTGTGATCAGGATGAATGCAATGCCATTCAGGACCCTGGGGCCAAGATAAGCTGCCTGCATCCCGACCATGAAGCCCTTTTCTACACGGCCGGTCCCCATTGGCTTTGGCTGGCGCAGGAGGCGATACAGCATACCCGTGAGCTTTTCTGCCGTGGGTTGGTGGAGAAGGATCAATGCGGGCAGGAGCAGCAGCAGCGGCGTCAGCATCTGTAGTTTGATGCCAGGGTCGGTCAGGGCCACGCCCAGCACAATCGGAATAGCCGGAACGGTGGATGCCAACAGGAGAAACAGCGTCTCCAGGGTGAAAGAATTGATGAGCGTGGCAAATTCTATTCCGCGTCTTCGGGCGACTGCGGCCCTGTATGCATAGGACCATGCCTTTCCAGGCAGATACTTGAGCAGCCACGCGGCGATATAGACATCCACGGAATCAATTCCATTCAGAACTATCGCTTTTGCAGAGCGGTTCAGGATTGAACGCCACAACAGCGCCGACATCACTACGGCGAGGGCGAAACAGGCAACCGAGAGTGCTGTGTACAGGTTGGGCGCCAGTCCGGCCCCTTTCGTAGCCTGTATGTGCTCGACAAGCGTAACCGTGAAAAAGTAGGCCACAGTCAACAGGAAGACGGCCGCCAGCGCCCGCGTCATCCAATGCCATTGGATCATTTGGCCAGCTTGCCTTGCCGCCGATTGAATGACCTGAAGAAATCCAGGCTTTTCTTTCCCGAATACGGAACCAGCCCCTCAGGGTCGGCATAGCCGAATGCTACGAGCATGATCACTCGCTGGCTCGGCTCTAGTCCGAGCAGCCGCTGCATTCGCAGCTCCAGCGGTTCGAAATCCGGCCAGTTGATGGCGGTAGACGATAAACCAAGCGTTTCCAGGGCGAGCAGGAACGACATGGTTGCCAGGGAGGAGTCGATGTAGATCGCGTGGCGGTCCCTGGGGCTGGCATAGTTATCCAGGTTGCCCACCACCACGGCCAGAGCCGGAATCTGTTGAGCGTAGCCCTTTGTTCCGAAGGGTACGGAGGCGACCCGTTTGACCAACTCTGGCTCATCATAGATCAGGAATTCATAGGGTTGGCGGTTGCAGGCCGTGGGGGCGAGTCCTGCAGAAGCCAGCGCCTGATCGACCAGCGGTCGCGGAACAGGCTTTTCCAGGAACCAGCGAATCGAACGGCGACGCAAGCTGAGCTGATGAAACTCGTCGTGCCCAATCGGACAGTTCGGCCTGCTGCCAGCGGGGTAGGGCGCATGCTCTTCTGTCTGCGCGGACGGGCGGCCCAAGCGGTTGAACAGCGTATGGGCACGCTCCGTGGTGGGCGTAAGCTCTACGGTCTGGAAATAGCGGTGGAGGACATCCCGGGCCCATCGCAACTCCTGCTCGTCCGCGCCTCCCTGTGCCTGTTCTCCAGCTCGCAAGCACCTCTCATACTGCTCGACTGCATCCAGGATGTAGTTCTCTGCAAACCGGCTGCGCAGGGGGCGCATGCTGAGCCCCTTCTCGATTCGGTGAATGCTGCGCCGCAGTTCGGAAGATCGAACGGAGCTGGCCGAAAGACTGCGGTAGTAGTCTCGTCTGCCTCTGAGTACCGCAAATTGCTCACGGTTGAAGGTGGGGAATGCGAAGATTCCATAGATTGACGCCATGAGGCGATTGCTGGCAAAGATCTCCAGCATGCATCGGACCAGGTAATAGTGAGTCTGCCGAACAGCCCGAAAGCTAGCGAAGCGCTCTATTAGTTCCTTTAGCTTGTCGAGCATCGCAAAGTCGCCGTGCCAATGAGGTCTGTCGCTTGTGTCATCCGAGCGTGTTTCCGCGCCTGATCAAAGCGTCAATCGGCCTTCTTGTTTTGAGTCGAGCCACCACTCAAAGGCGACAGTGCACCAGTCTCGCTATCCGTATCCTTGTAATTGAGGGAAGTGATCTGTTCGGAGATCAGCCCAATCAGAAAGATGATGACCGATGCACAGAATAAGAGAAGACTCATGTTCGTGAATCGAGACTGAGTGATATAAGTGAAAAGGTAGTAACCAAGCCCCGTCGTGAAGAACGCTGCACTGGCCGGTAGAAACAACTTCAACGGCGCATAAAGCGTCGCGATCTTGAAGATGATGATCAGAAATCGCAGACCGTCGTGGATTGGGCGAATGTGGCTCTTGCCGATCCTGGCTGCCGCTTCAATATCGATGAAATCCACCGGAAAGCCCGAGCGCATGAAGGCCATGGTGATCGTGGTGGGGTACGAAAAGCCGTTGGGCAGCAGATAGAGGTACTTGCGGAATTTCGCGGCTCTGGCGGCGCGGAACCCCGATGTCAGGTCGGGGATGGTGTGTCCGGTGACGATCGACGCGACCAGGTTGTAGACGCCATTGGCCATCAGTCGGCCGGTATTGGCGTGAGACTTTGCCGTGGCGCGGGCGCCCACGACCATGTCGAAACCCTCATCCAGTCGCTCGAGCAGCCTTGGGATATCTGCAGGATTGTGCTGGCCGTCGCCGTCAAGAAACACCAGGATTTCGCCGGACGCGTTTCGGGCCCCAGTCTTGACCGCGGCGCCGTTGCCCAGGCTGTGCGGGTGGCTGATTACGCGGGCGCCGGCGCGCTTTGCGGTTTCGGCGGTCTTGTCCGTCGATCCGTCGTCGATGACCAGTGTTTCAGCATCCGGGTAGCGCGCGACGATGTCTTCGACCAGCCCACCGATGGCGCCTTCCTCGTTCTTTGCCGGAATGATGATGGACAGTGTTCGCGCGCTCATCGCGGGCCGGTGCTTCGACTGGGAACAGGCTAAAAGTATGACAGAAATGGACGGGAGGCTACAGTCTGTCGGGGCGGGGCTGGATCTCGATGGGCTCATGGATGCGCGTAAGCGCCTGCGCCTTTAGAACCATCGCCTCGAGGAACTGCTCGCGTTCGAGTTCGGGAAGATCGCGCGCATGTCGGAGCGCCAAGTCTCACGGCGCTACTTCACCGGGCAATAAAATACTTGAAACTTTCACTAAGTGAAAGTATTCTGCATTTTATGCAGAAGTTGTCCGAGCTTGTTGTGAGTGCCGGTCTGGGGCAGCGGATCTTTTCGGACCGTGAGCTCGCCTGGGTCATTGAAGGGTCGGCGCAGCGGCGCTACAACCTGGTCAATAGGGCGCTGAAGGCGGGTGAGCTGGTGCGATTGAGTCGCGGCCTGTACATGCTGGAACCATCCATCTCTGGGGTGCGGCCGCATTCGTTTGTAGTTGCGCAGGCATTGCGGCCGGGTTCGTTCGTGTCGTTCGAGTCAGCGCTGTCATGGCACGGATGCATTCCAGAGGCTGTTCGCCAGGTGCGGAGCGTGACGCCCGGGCGGCGAAGCGCCCGATTCGACGTGCCCGGCTACGGTGAATTTCGGTTCTTTCCGCTAGCCGTGAAGCCGGGGCAGTTGCTGGCCGGTGTCGAGCGCCACGAACTGGATGCCGGTGTTGCGCTGGTTGCCGCACCGCTTCGTGCGTTGTTCGACCTGTGTTGCTGCCTGAAGATCGAGGTCGACGCCCTGGCCGATTTTGTGGGCGGTTTGCGTATGAACCCGGAGTGGCTCGCAAAGTTGACTGCTGCCGATATCCATCGCTACAACGACGTCTATCGCTTTCGGAAGATGAAAACTATTGTCGAAAGGCTGGCCGAAGAGGTCGCGGCATGATCGAACTGCTGCAACAACGCCTGGCCGCGTACCAGGCAGCCGATGGCCTGGCGGAGGAGCAGGCACTCAAGGAAATTCTGCAGGAGCTGGTGCTCTATGCGCTATGGCGGAACGGTTTTTTCGAGCAGGCGGCTTTTCAGGGTGGGACAAGTTTACGGATTTTGTATGGGTTGCCTCGATTCTCCGAGGACATGGATTTCATCCTCATCGAGCCTGATGATTCCTTTGCCTGGCGGTCCGTGGCCGCGGGAATTGAAGAGGTTTTGCTGGAATTCGGGGTAACCATTGAACTGACTGAGCCTCGGCAGGCGCAGGGCGCTGTTCGCCGCACGATGGTGAAGGACGACTCGCTCGCGGGCCTGCTGCAATTGGGCTTTCGCGACGGCGCGCCAGGGCGCAAGTTAAGGGTAAAGCTCGAGATCGATACCAGGCCACCGCTCGGGTCGGGTTGGGAGCGGCACTTTCCGGATTTTCCGGCGGATTTTCTGGTGGTAAGCCAGGATTTGCCGAGCAACTTCGCCCTGAAGCTGCATGCACTCCTGTGTCGGCCCTATCTCAAGGGGCGCGACTGGTTCGATTTTCTTTGGTATGTCCGTCGTGGCGTGCAGCCGAACCTGAAGCATTTGGGCAATGCGCTGGAGCAGTACGGAGCTTGGGCGGGTCGTGGCGTGCACGTGGAACCTGCTTGGCTTAAACAGGCACTAGGAGACAAGATCGAAGATATCGATTGGAGCGCCGCGGCTAAAGACGTTGAGCCGTTCCTGTCAGAATCCGAACGGCACAGCCTTCAGCTATGGGGGCGAGAGATGTTTCGGGACCGGTTGAATCGGTTGATACCCGGGTAGCTGTGCAGGGACTTGTTGAGCCATTTTGTGATGCCGGTCACGATCTGCTATTGTCGGCGGCGTTGACTAAGGCGGCAATCAGGGGACGCGGTGGCTTGGTGGCTGCCGTGTTTGGGGCAGGCGGTTGAGGGACAACAGGACCAGCAGGGGATGACAACCAGCGGAAAGCTATTCGGCCCGGCGCGGGGTCTGGGCGAGCTCGTGGATGCGCGGGAGCTCTCGGGCCTCTTGCTCGATGTCATTCCGGGCATTTTCTACCTCATCGACACGCGCAAGCGCCTGCGCCTGTGGAACCATCGCCTCGAGGAGCTGACCGGGTTCGAGTCCGGGACGATCGCGCGCATGTCGGCGTTGGAGTTCTTCGAGGAAGCGGACCAGGCCTCGGTCGAGGCGGCGCTGGAGCGGTGCCTGGTCGAGGGCTATTCGGCCATCGACGCGGCCGTGCTCACCTCGCGCGGCGCCAGCCCGCCGCATCACTTCCAGGGCCGGCGGGTGGAGGTCAACGGCGAGCACATGGTGGCCGGGGTCGCACTCGACGTCTCCCGCCTGAAGGCCGTCGAAGCGGATCACGCGCGCCAGCGCATCCAGCTCGAGCGCCTGGCCAGCCACGTGCCCGGCACGGTCTACCAGCTGCAGCGCGACGCCGGCACCGGCCGGCTGTGGATGCCGTACGCGAGCACCAAGTTTCCCGAGGTCTTCGGCACCGACTACGCCGGCGTGGCCGAGGACGCCATGCCGCTGTTCGATCGCATCCACGAAAACGACCGCTCGCGAGTGATGGCGGCGGTGGAGCAAAGCGCCGAGACGCTCGAGCCTTTCTTCGAGCATTTCCGGATGTACCCGATCGACCGACCGCGCAGCGACGATTACCTGGAGTGGGTGGAGGTCGATTCGGGGCCCGAGCAGCTCGCCGACGGCAGCGTGATGTGGCACGGCTTCGCGCGCCTGGTCACGCAGCGCCGCCAGCTCGAACGCAAGCTCACGCGACTGGCCTACTACGACGAACTGACCGGCCTGCCCAACCGCGCGCATCTGCATTCGACCCTGCGCGACGAGCTCAAGCTGGCGGCTGCCGCCCGCGAAGGCCTGGCGGTGCTCTACCTGGACGTCGACAACTTCAACGACATCAACGACGCCTGGAGCCACGCCGCCGGCGACCGCCTGCTACAGGAGGTGGCCGAGCGGCTGGATTCACTCGTCTCGGGCGAGGGCGTGCTTGGTCGGATCGGCGGCGACGAATTCCTGGTGGTGCTGCGGGGGCCGAACGCCGGCGAACGCGCCGAGAGCCTCAGCGACGAGATCTGCCGCACCATGGAAGCGCCCATGCGCCTGGACCAGCGCCAGGTGCGCATGACGATCTCGATCGGGATCAGCCTGTTTCCCGACGATGCCGAATCGGCCGAAGACATGGTGCGCCACGCCGACGCGGCCGTGTACAAAGCCAAGTCGCAGGGGCCGGGGTGCTGGGCCCGCTACACGCGCGAGCTGACCGAGGCCGCACGCGCCCGCCGCTACCTGGAGACAGAGCTGCGCAGCGCCATCGAGCGCGAGCAGATCCAGGTCTCCCTGCAGCCCATCGTGTCCTTGAGCGACGGCCGTCGCGTGGCGGTCGAGGCCCTGGCGCGCTGGTATCACTGGGAAGACGGCTGGCTCTCGCCCGACCGCTTCGTGGCCATGGCCGAAAAGCGCGGCCTGGTGGCGGCCCTGGGCGAGCAGGTCTATCGCCGCGCCATGCACGCCGTGGCCAGAATGAGCGGCGTCAACCTGGCCCTCAACGCCGCACCCAGCCAGCTGCAGGACCCGTCCTTCTGCTCGGGCCTGCTCGCCCTGGGCGAGGCCGCCGGCCTCGGCCCTGAACGCTTGGAGGTGGAGATCACCGAGCGCGCCTTCATGCGCGACAGCGCCGAATCGCTCAAGCAGATCGGCCGCCTGCGCGAGGCCGGCATCAGCGTCACCATCGACGATTTCGGCACCGGGTTTTCGTCCCTGGGTTATCTCAGGCGGCTGCCGGTCCAGCACCTCAAGATCGACCGCACTTTCGTGCGCCACATCGAAGACGATGCCGCCAGCGCCGCCATCGTGCGCGCCATCACCCACCTGGCGCACGACCTGGGCATGGAAGTCACCGCCGAGGGCGTGGAAACCGCCGCCGAAGCGGATTTCGTGCGCAGCGTCGGCTGCGATTATGCCCAGGGCTGGTACTACGGACGGCCGGACCTGGTGGACTGAAGGGTTCAGGTTTCAGGTTTCAGGGTTCAGGGTTCAGGGTTCAGGGTTCAGGGTTCAGGGTTCAGGAAAAGAAGGGATGGAGTCACGTAGGATGCGTGGAGGCGCAGCCGTAACGCATCAGCCACGCCAGCCGGGAGCCGATGCGTTGCGCTGTCGCTCCACGCATCCTACGAGTCCCATTTCCGTTCGCAATGGCGCCCCCGGATTCACGCCGCGTCGTCCACCTCCCAGTCGGGAAAGACCAGAACGGCGGGGTGGCAGGAAAGCGCGCGCCAGAGTCTTGGCGCGTTCAACGCCGAGGTTCACGCGTCCGTTCTCGATGGCCGAAATCGTGGACTGTGCGATGCCGGTCCGTTCCGCAAGCTCGTTCTGGCTCAGTTCCTGCAACTCGCGCAGGATGCGAACCGATTCGCCCGGCGAAACCTTGACGCGTGCCGGTGCCTGAACGAATTCTGTGTCGCGCGTCCCTTTTGAGGGCATCAGGATCACCTGATCGGTTGGTGGGGACTCTATTTACAGGAAACCATGCTTGCGTATACGCTGTCAATAATGATTGAAGTAGTGGTTGACACAAGCGTGGTCGTCTCTGCGCTGAGGTCTGATGGTGGCGCCTCGCGCCGCGTGTTGCGTCGCTGTTTCGACGGTGACTTTCGGCCTCTCTTCGGCAATGCCTTGTGGCTGGAGTACGAGGATGTACTAAAGCGGGACAATTGGGACAAGGCAACAACAGAGATGGAACGGTTGACGGTCGTTGCTTCGCTCGCTTCGGTGGGTAGATGGGTATCAATCTACTTCGGTTGGAGGCCCAATCTTCCGGACGAAGGAGACAATCACCTTTATGAACTGGCGGTCGCGGGAGCTTCAGAAGCGATCATCACTCACAATCTCCGCGACTTTCGCGGCGCTGAACTCAAATGGAACAGGCCTCGGGTGGTGACACCGGCCCAGGCGTTGGAGCTAGAGATATGAGTACATTGACGATTCGACTTCCGGACGACACGGCAGAAAGGCTTCGATCGCTGGCCAAGGCCAGGGGGCTCAGTGTCAACAAGCTGATGGAGGAGTTGAGTACCCAGGCCATCGCAACTTTCGACGCGGAAAACAGGTTTCGGGCAATGGCGCGTCACGGTGATCTCGATGAGGCGCGGCGAATTCTGGATCGACTCGATTCGGCGTAGATTGGCGCTAATTCGCCTTCAGACGAGTTGGCAGCCTGGTCTCGAAGAATGTGTGCTCCTCGGAGACTGGTGAGATTTGCGTAGGATGCGTGGAGCGCCAGCGCAACGCATCTGTTTCTGCCCTGGGGTTCAGGCGGCCGTTCTCGCCCGCCACTGGCACTGCAGGCAGCGTGCGATGGGGTCGTTGCTCGGGCGTGCGTTGGCGGCGAAGGGGCAGTCGGCCGGGGCGCGGGTGGCCTGCGTCGACGGGCCCGAGCGCGTCCCCCCCAGGCCGAAGCGCTCCCAGACCTTCTCGTGGAAGAAGTACGCGACGGTGTTGATCGCCGGCTCGATCATGGCCACCGCACCGCCCAGGGCCAGGCTGCCGGTCATCAGGTAGACCACGGCGAAGGCCACGGTCATGTGCATGATGGCGAATGTGAAGGTTTTTCGGCTGGCCATTGGGGCGATCCTGATCGGTCTGAATGGAAACAATAATGACTCGCGTGCATTGAGACAAGTGATTATCAAGATTGTTTCCATAGCGAACGGATATGGAGGCCTGACTCGCGCCCGCCTTTGACGTAGCATGCGAAAGCAGGATCCCACCAGACGCTGCCGACATGACCGATCGCCTCGAACTGCGCGCCGCCCGACCGGGCGACGAACTGCTGCTGCTCGACCTTATCCGCGAGCTGGCCGAATATGAACGCCTGTCCCACGAAGTCGAGGCCACGCCCGGCGATCTGTCCGAGTCGCTGTTCGGCGGCGGCGCGGTGGCCGAGGCCGTGATCGCCCAGTGGGAAGGCCAGCCGGTCGGGTTTGCCCTGTTCTTCCGCAATTTCTCCACCTTCGTCGGCCGCCCCGGGCTGTACCTGGAAGATCTCTACGTGCGCGAAACCCACCGCGGCAAGGGCATTGGCAAGGCGCTGCTGCTGCACCTGGCCGGCATCGCCCGCGCGCGAAACTACGGCCGAATGGAGTGGAGCGTGCTCGACTGGAACCAGCCCGCCATCGATTTCTACAACAGCCTAGGCGCCAGGCCCATGTCGGACTGGACAGTCTTCCGCCTCGACGAACACGCCCTTGCCAGCCTCCCGAACAGCCAAACCGATTCGTAGGATGCGTGAAGGCGCAGCCGCAACGCATCAGCCACGCCAGCCGGGAGCCGATGCGTTGCGCTGACGCTCCACGCATCCTACGAAGCTTCGCGGCCCTCGCGCCCTCGCGTAGGGGGGGTTCAGCGTCGATCCACCCCAAACGCAGCCCTCGCGGCCCAACCAGCCGCCCGGCCAACCCGCCAACCGTTTCCGTAGGATGCGTGGAGGCGCAGCCGTAACGCATCAGCCACGCCAACCGGGAGCCGATGCGTTGCGCTAACGCTCCACGCATCCTACGAAGCTCTACCGCCCTCGCAGCTTCGCGTGAAGCGTTTCCAGCGCCTATCCAGCCCCACCACAGCCCACGCGGCCGAACCAGCCGCCCAACCAACCAGCCAACCGTTTCCGTAGGATGCGTGGAGGCGCAGCCGCAACGCATCAGCCACGCCAACCGGGAGCCGATGCGTTGCGCTCACGCTCCACGCATCCTACGAAGTTCCGCGACCCTCGCGCCTTGGCGTGAGGCGTTTCTAGCGTCGATTCAGCCCGCCACAGCCCTCGCGGCCGATCCAGCCGCCCAGCCACCCAGCCAACCAGCCAACCAGCCAACCGTTTCCGTAGGATGCGTGGAGGCGCAGCCGCAACGCATCAGCCACGCCATGCGGGAGCCGATGCGTTGCGCTCACACTCCACGCATCCGACGAAGTTTCGCGGCCCTCGCGCCTTTTGATTAAATTGTCCAATTTGTCCATAATGGAACGAATCAATCGAAGGTTGCCGCCATGAAGCACGTCTCGTCCACCGAAGCCAAGCAGCGATTCGCGGCCATACTCGACGCCGCGCAGCACGAACCGGTGACGATCAGGCGCCAGAACCGGGAAGTCGCGGTGGTCCTTTCCACGCGCGAATACGAGCGTCTGCACGGGCTGAATGTCCAGGAATTCGAGAATTTTTGTGATGCGATGGCGCAAGCGGCCCGAAAACGTGGCCTGACCGAAGACGACCTCGAGAAACTGCTCGCCGATGACCGATGAACGGCCGCTGACGGTCGTCGTCGATACCAACATCCTTATCAGCCGACTCCTGGCGCCTCAGTCGGCGCCGGCGAGGGCCCTGTCTCATGCCGTTCGACACGGCCGCCTGCTTGCGTCCTCCGAAACGCTTGCGGAGCTTGCAGAAGTGCTTGGCCGGGCGAAGTTCGACCGCTATCTCAGCCTGGACGAGCGCCAGCAGTTCATGCGCCTGCTGGGCCGTATCGTGGATATGCCCCCGATCACCCATCGGTTCTCGGATTGCCGAGATCCGTCGGACAACAAGTTTCTCGACCTGGCCGTCAGCGGTCAGGCAAGTGTCCTGATCACCGGTGACCGGGACCTGCTGGAACTCCACCCATTCCGGGGCATCCCCATCATCACCCCCGCCTCGTATCTGCACTCCACACCCAAGCCCTGAAATATCCGAAGTCCACGCGGCCCAGCCAACCCGCCAACCCCACAACCCGCCTCGTAGGATGCGTGAAGGCGCAGCCGTAACGCATCAGCCACGCCCAACGGGAGCCGATGCGTTCCGCTACCGCTCCACACATCCTACGAAACCACCAACCCCGAACGCCATCCGTCACCCGTAATCCGTCATCCGCCATCCGTAGGATGCGTGGAGGCGAAGCCGTAACGCATCAGTCACGCCCACCGGGAGCCGATGCGTTCCGCTACCGCTCCACACATCCTACGAAACCACCAACCCCGAACGCCATCCGTCACCCGTAATCCGTCATCCGCCATCCGTAGGATGCGTGGAGGCGCAGCCGCAACGCATCAGCCACGCCAAGCGGGAGCCGATGCGTTGCGCTCACGCTCCACGCATCCTACGAAGCTCCGCGGCCCTCGCAGCTTCGCGTGAAGCGTTTCCAGCGCCGATTCAGCCCGACCACAGCAGCCCTCGTGGCCGAACCAGTCGTCCAGCCAACCAGCCAAGCGTTTCCGTAGGATGCGTGGAGGCGCAGCCGTAACGCATCAGCCACGCCAACCGGGAGCCGATGCGTTGCGCTCACGCTCCACGCATCCTACGAAGCTCCGCGGCCCTCGCAGCTTCGCGTGGAGCGTTTCCAGCGCCGATTCAGCCCCACCATAGCCCACGCGGCTGAACCAGCCGCCCGGCCAACCAGCCAACCGTTTCCGTAGGATGCGTGGAGGCGCAGCCGTAACGCATCAGCCACGCCAACCGGGAGCCGATGCGTTGCGCTCACGCTCCACGCATCCGACGAAGCTCCGCGGCCCTCGCGCCTTCGCATGAGGCATTTGCAGCCTCCATCGCAGCCCACGCTGCCGAACCAGCCAACCAGCCAACCAGCCAACCAGCCAACCAGCCAACCAGCCAACCAGCCAACCGTCGCTCTTAAGCTCCCATTAAGCCGGAATGTGGCACACTGCACATCACTACTCCAACGAAAAATCGGTTGCCATCGTGTCAACTACGCAGGACGTCATTTCGGAAGGGGAGGTGACTCGGCTGCTTTCGGAGCTGCGCGAGCAGCCTGAAACCATCGATCAGATTTTGCCCCTCATCTACGACGACCTGCGCGAGGTCGCTCGCTGCCAGCAGGCGCGCTTCGGCGCTACGCCGACCTTGCAGACCACCGAGCTGGTGCACGAAGCCTTCCTCAAACTGCGCAACAGCGCCGATCAGAACATTCGCAACCGCATGCACCTCAAGCGGCTTTCCTCGCTGGCCATTCGCCAGCTCATCGTCGACCACGCCCGCAGCAAGCTCGCGGCCAAGCGCGGTTCCGGCCAGACCCCGCTGAGTCTCAACGAAGAACTCGCCGGCGCGCCCAGCGGCAGCGAGGAAACCGTGCTGCAGATCGACGAGGCCCTGGCCCGGCTCGAGGAGGCCAACCCGCGCCTGGCCGAGGTGGTCATTGCCCGCTTTTTCGGCGGACAGACGGCCGAGGAGATTGCCGAGATGCTCGATATTTCCGTGCGCACCGTCCAGCGCGACTGGGAGCGTGCGCGGGCCTGGCTGCTGGTGGAAATGCAGGGCTGAGGCATGCCCGAAGCCCCTGAACGCAAGCCTGCCGGACGCCTGACGCCCGCCCGTCGACGACTGCTCGACCGGCTTCTCGACGAACTGCTCGATCGCCCGTCTTCCGAGCGCGGCGCCGCGCTCGAGCGCATCCGCGCCCGCGCGCCGCGCCTGGGTGCCTGGCTGGCGCGCCTGCACGCTGCCAGCACTGAACCCGGCGGCCTGCTCGACGAATCCGCCCAGCCGATGGTCGGTGACGCGCTCGATGCACGCATGAGCCGCGACGATCGCGCGCTGGAGCCAGGCACCCGCCTGGGCCCCTGGCGCGTGCTCGAGCCGATCGGGACCGGCGGCATGGGCGCGGTCTACCGGGCCGAGCGCGCCGACGGCGCTTTCGACATGCAGGTGGCCGTCAAGCTTATCCGCGGCTTCAGCGATGACCTGGCCCGGCTGCTGACCTTCGAGCGTCAGACCCTGGCCCGCCTGAACCACCCCGGCATCGCGCGCCTGCTCGACGGCGGCGTCAGCGATGACGGGCGCCCCTACCTGGTGATGGACTGGGTCGAGGGCGAGAACCTCGACGAGTGGTGCGACCGGCGGCAACCCGGCCCGAGCGAAGTGCTCAGGGTCTTCAAGGAAGCCTGCGAGGCAGTCGCCGCCGCCCATCGCGAGTTGATCGTCCACGGCGATATCAAGCCGGCCAACCTCAAGGTGACCGACAGCGGACGTGTGTGCCTGCTCGACTTCGGCGTCGCCCGACTGCTCGACCGCGACATGCAGCAGGATCTGCCGGCGGCCATGACCCCCGGCTATGCCGCGCCCGAAGTGCTCGAGGGGCAGCCGGTTTCGACCGCCGCCGATATCTATGGCCTGGGCGCCTTGCTCAACTGGCTGGTCCACGGCGACTGCGCCGCGTCACCCGGCCAGGCATCGCCCGGGCAGGGCTGGCGGCGCTTTCATCGCCTGCGCGATGTCGAGGCCATCATCGAGCGCGCCACCCACACCGATCCGGCCATGCGCTACGCCACGGTCAACGCCATGGCGCTCGACATCGATCGGCTGGAGAATGACCTCCCCGTTCGTGCGCGGCGCAGCGGCATGTTCGAGCGCCTGGGCCTGTGGGCACGCCGCCACACGGTCGGGGCCGCACTTGGCGCGCTGGCCGTGGTCTTGCTCGTCGGCGGCGTGTCCGCGGTGGTCTGGCAGGCGCGCGTGGCCGCGGTCGAACGCGATCTGGCACAAGCGGAGGCCGCCCGTTCCAAGGCGCTGCGCGAACACCTCACGCTGCTGTTTCGAGAGGTCGGCAGTCTCTCCGACGACACCGAGGACATGACCGCGCGCGAGCTGCTCGACCGTACTGCCGAAGTAGCCGGGGAATGGCTGGCCAACGACCCGGATCTTCGCCAGCAGGTCAACGCCGTGCTCGGCGAGATCATGATCGCGCTCAACGACTACGCCGCGGCCGAGCCCCTGCTGGCCGATTTTGCCGCCGGCGACGAGGGCACCGAGAATCCCCTGCTGCACGCCATCGCGCTGCTTGACATGGCGCAGGTGCACCACCGGCGCGGGCGCGTCAAGGAAGGTCTGGCGGCGGCCGATGAGGCGATGGAGATTCTCGAGTCGCTGCCGGGCGCACACCCGGCGCGCCTGTCCGATGCGCTGCAGATCCGCGGGCGCCTGCACCGCGACCTGGGCCAGTGGAATCGGGCCGTGGCCGACCTGCGTCGTGCCCGCGACCTGGCGCTGGAGGTTTCCGCCGGTCCGCGTCCGCTGATGGCGCGGGCCGAGAACAACCTGGCGGTGACCCTGCTCATGGGCGGCGAGCTCGAAGAATCCGCGCGCCATTTCGAGTCGGCCGAGGCGCTGTGGCTGGCGCTCGAACGCGGCGACTCCAGCGACGGCCTGTCGGTCACCGCCAACCTCGCCACCGTGCTCGAACGCCTCGGGCGCCTCGAAGAAGCCCAGCAGCGCCTGAAACGCGTCATCGACATCCGCCGCGAACAATACGGCCCGTCCGGCGCCATGGCGGCCGCCCAGCTCAGCCTGGGGCGGATGCTGGTGGTGCGCGGCAAGCTCGACGAAGCCGAAACCCATCTCGAGCGCGCGCGCGAGGTCTTTGCCCGGTTCATCGGCGACGACACGCCGGACTACGCCGCCGCGCTGCTCGGCCTGGGCGAACTGGCCGAGGCCCGCGGGCGCCTGGAGCAAGCGCTGGAGCGCTATACCGAATCGCGCGACATCATGACCGGGCTGCTCGGCCCGACCCATCCCTACAGCATCCAGACCCGCCTGGCCGTGCTCAACGTGCAGCGGCGCCTCGGCGAAGCGGTCGACCCCGAAGCCTACGAGGCCCTGGCGGCCGATGCCGAGGCGGCGGGAAGCTCGGCGCTCTCGGCGCTCTCGGTCCTCGCCTGCGAACGCGCCCGCCACGCCCTCGAGCGCGGCCACGCCGACCAAGCCCGGGAACGGGCCGGGCAATGCCTGGACCTGCGGCGCCAACTCGGCCTGGGCGGCTGGCGAATCACCGAAGCCGAGGCCCTACTCGCCACCGCCGAGTCCCCCGAAGGCGCAAAGAGCGAAAAGACCCGAAACCTGGTCAACCGCCTGGCAAAGGAAATGAACCCCGACCACCCCGCCGTCACCCGCTTCGAGCAACTCAACCCGTAGGAAGCGCGAAGGCAAGACCGCAACGCAGCGGCCTCAACTCGTAGGATGCGTGAAGGCGAAGCCGCAACGCATCAGCCACGCCCACACGGGAGCCGATGCGTTCCGCTACCGCTCCACACATCCTACGAAACCACCAACCCCGAACGCCATCCGTCACCCGTTAACCGTCGACCGTGCCCCGTGATCCGTGCCCCGTGCCCCGTGCCCCGTGCCCCGTGATCCGTGCCCCTGATCCGTAGGATGCGTGGAGGCGCAGCCGCAACGCATCAGCCATGCCCACCGTGAGCCGATGCGTTTCGCTGCCGCTCCACACATCCTACGAAACCACCAACCCCGAACGCCATCCGCCATCCGCCATCCGCCATCCGTAACCCGTAACCCGTAACCCGTAACCCGTAACCCGCCATCCGTAGGATGCGTGGAGGCGAAGCCGCAACGCATCAGCCATGCCCACCGGGAGCCGATGCGTTCCGCTACCGCTCCACACATCCTACGAAACCACCAACCCCGAACGCCATCCGCAATCCGCAATCCGCAATCCGTAATCCGGAAACCGGAAACCGGAAACCGGAAACCGGAAACCGGAAACCGGAAACCGGAAACCGGAAACCGCCGGAAGACATTGACTTTCCCCCGTTCACCCTTATTCAAGAGACAGCGAATACAAATCCTTCCGGGCGACTGCAAGCATGAAATTCAAGGACTACTACAAGACGCTGGGCGTCGAGCCGGACGCCTCGGCCGACGACATCCGGCGCGCCTACCGCAAGCTCGCGCGCAAGTATCACCCCGACCGCAACAAGGAATCCGGGTCGGAAGACCGTTTCAAGGAGGTCGGCGAGGCCTACGAGGTGCTCAAGGACGCCGAGAAGCGCAAGCAGTACGACCAGCTGCGCGCCGGCGGTTACCGCGGCGGCGAGGACTTCCGACCGCCGCCGGGTTGGGACGGCGGATTTGGCGGCGGCACGCGAACTCGCAGCGCCCACGGTGGCGAGAGCATGGGCGGCTTCGGCGATTTCAGCGACTTCTTCGAGACCCTGTTCGGTGGCGGCGGTCTCGGCGGCATGGGTGGCGGTATGGGCGGCGGGCGCCGCCAGGCAAGCGCCAAGGGCCGCGATATCACCGCCAGCGTCGAAATCGACCTGGACACCGCCTTCAACGGCGGCAAGCGGCGCATCACCCTCGACCGCGGAGGCAAGCGGCAGAATCTCGACGTCAACATCCCGGCCGGTGTGACCCCCGGGCGCAAGATCCGCCTTTCCGGCCAGGGCGAGCCCGGCCCCGGCGGCGGCCCGGCCGGCGATCTGCTGATGGAAGTGAAGATCGCCCCGCACCCGCTGTTCGAACTCGACGGCCGCAACGTGCTCATCGACCTGCCGGTGGCCCCCTGGGAAGCCGCCCTGGGCGCGGAAGTGCGCGTGCCCACCCTGGGCGGCAAGGTCAACCTCAACATCCCGGCCGGCTCGTCCAGCGGCAAGCGCATGCGCCTGAAAGGCCGCGGCCTGCCCGGCAAGCCCGCCGGCGACCAGATCGTCAACCTCAAGGTCGTGGTTCCGAAGCCGCAGAGCGAGCGGGAGCGGGAGCTCTACCAGGAGCTGGCCGAGGCCAGCGGTGCAAAGGTGCGCGAACGGATGTAGGTCGCGGTTTTCACAGTTCCGGTTTCCGGCGGCATTTTGCCGGCTAGGCGGGGCGGCTTTGCCGCACTGGCTTATCGGGGCTGGGCTGGTCGTAGGATGCGTGGAGCGCCAGCGCAACGCATCGGCTCCCGTCCGGCGCGGCTGATGCGTTACGGCTTCGCCTCCACACATCCTTCAGCTGCCTTTGGCCGATGCCGGAGCGCTGGCGCAATGCGGCGGCTTTTGGTTGGCGTGGGCTGATGCGTTGCGGCTCCGCCTCCACGCATCCTACGGCTGCCTTGGCCGATGCCGGACGCCTGACCGGGCGTGCCTGGTCGTAGGATGCGTGGAGCGCCAGCGCAACGCATCGGCTCCCGTCCGGCGCGGCTGATGCGTTGCGGCTTCGCCTCCACACATCCTACGGATGCCGCTAGCATGTATTCCGAAACCCGAAACCCGAAACCCGAAACCCGGAACCCGAAACCCGGAACCCGGAACCCGGAACCCGGAACCCGGAACCCGTAAACCGTAAACCGTAAACCGTAAACCGTAAACCGTCTTTCCCCGAACCCTGAAACCTTCTGTCAATGCATAATGGTGCCTCTCCCCCGTACGCCAGAGTATGCCGTGACCGAATCCACCCCCGCCGCCTACCCAAACATCTTCCGCCCGCTCGATCTCGGGCACGTCACATTGCCCAACCGCATCCTGATGGGTTCGATGCACACCGGGCTGGAGGATCGGTTGTGGAACTGGCCCAAGCTGACGGCCTATTTCGTCGAGCGCGCGAAGGGTGGGGCGGGGCTGATGGTGACCGGGGGTATTGCGCCCAACCGGCGTGGCTCGCTGGCGCCGCTGGCTTCGAAACTGACCAACAAGCTCGAGGCGCGGCGGCATCGGCGCATGACCGACGCCGTCCACGAAGCCGGCGGGCGCATCTGCATGCAGATCCTGCACGCCGGGCGCTACGCCTACCATCCGTTTTCGCTCGCGCCCTCGGCCATCCAGGCGCCGATCAATCCCTTCAAGCCGAAAGCGCTGTCCAGCGGCGGCATCGAAAAGCAGATCCGCCACTTCGTCCGCGCGGCAAATCTGGCCCAGCACGCCGGCTACGACGGCGTGGAGGTGATGGGCTCGGAAGGCTACCTGATCAACCAGTTCCTGGTGCCGCGCACCAACAAGCGCAAGGACGAGTGGGGTGGTTCGTTCGAAAACCGTATGCGCATCGCCGTCGAGATCGTGCGCCGCACGCGCGAAGCGGTCGGCAGCGACTTCATTGTCATCTACCGCCTGTCCATGCTCGACATGCTCGAAGACGGCAACAGCTGGGAAGAAGTCGTCGAGCTGGGCAAGGCGATCGAAGCCGCCGGCGCGAGCATCATCAACACCGGCATCGGCTGGCACGAGACGCGTATCCCAACCATCGCCACCTCGGTGCCGCGCGCCGGCTACGCCTGGGTCACGCGCAAGTTCCGCGACACCGTTTCAATCCCGCTGGTGACCACCAACCGCATCAACATGCCGCACACCGCCGAGGAAGTGCTCGAGCGCGGTGACGCCGACATGGTGTCGATGGCCCGACCCTTCCTGGCCGACCCGGAATGGGTCAACAAGGCGCGCGCCAAACGCGCCGACGAGATCAACACCTGCATCGCCTGCAACCAGGCCTGCCTGGATCACGTGTTCGAAAACAAGAAGGCGTCCTGCCTGGTCAACCCGCGCGCCGGCCACGAGACCGAACTGGTCATCCGTCCGACGGATAAGAAGAAGCGCGTGGCGGTCGTCGGCGCCGGCCCGGCCGGCCTGGCGGCGGCCACAACGGCGGCCGAGCGCGGCCACGAAGTCGTGCTGTTCGAGGCCATGGACCGTATTGGCGGGCAGTTCAACATGGCCCAGCGCATCCCCGGCAAGGAAGAGTTCGTCGAAACCCTGCGCTACTTCGGGCGCCAGATCGAGCTGCACAAAGTGGACCTGCGCCTGAACACGAAGGTGGATGCCGCGGCGCTCGAGAAGCAGGGCTTCGACGAGGTCATCGTCGCCGCCGGCGTGGTCCCGCGCGAACCGGGCATTGCCGGCGAGGATCATCCCTCCGTGCTCAGCTACATCGACGTGCTGCTGCACGACAAACCGGTCGGCAAGCGCGTGGCCGTCATCGGCGCCGGCGGCATCGGTTTCGACGTGTCGGAGTTCCTGGTCCACGGCGAGGTCCCGACGCGACCGGATCCGGACGAGCCCACGGCGGAAGAATTCTTCGAGCAGTGGGGCGTGGACATGTCGATCGAGCGCCGCGGTGGCGTCGAGGGTCTCGAGCCGAAGTTCCACGAGCCCGCGCGCGAGATCTACCTGCTGCAGCGCAAGACCACCAAGCACGGCAAGGGCCTGGGCAAGACCACCGGCTGGATCCACCGCAAGTCACTCAAGGAATTCGGCGTGAACATGCTCGGCGGCGTGAGCTACGAACGCATCGATGACGAGGGCCTGCATATCACTATCGACGACAAGCCGCAGCTGCTGCAAGTCGACAACGTGATCATCTGCGCCGGCCAGCTCTCGCGCACCGAACTGGTCGAGCCGCTGGAAGCGGCCGGCATCAATACCCACGTCATCGGCGGCGCCCACATCGCCGCCGAACTCGACGCCAAACGCGCCATCGCCGAAGGCACCCGTTTAGCTGCGGAGCTTTAGGGGGCTCTGGTGCGGGGAAAGTCAAAATCAAAATCTTTGAAACGCAAAGACGCTAAGACGCAAAGAAAACCGGAAGAGATTGAAACTGAGAACGTGACCCGCGCAGGTCGGGGCCGCATCCCCGACGGTCGACGCTTCAGACTAGAGTACGCGTTGCTCATGCGCTACCCAGGTCGTCTGTCTGTTTCAATTTTCTTGCTCTTTTTTTATCTTTCTTAGCGTCTTTGCGTCTTCGCGTTTAAAAGGTTTTCCAACATCAACAAGACAAATGGATCGTCCGTCGGGGATGCGGCCCCGGCGTATGCAGCCTTTTGTCGTCCCAGGATCAGGGTTCGAAGCGATCCGAGAACATGCGATCGATCACGATCACGAAGGCCCCCAGGTCATAGATGCCGTTGGGTACGGGGTCGGGGGGCGCGGTAATGGGGTTGGGGTAGCTCTCTCCCCGAGCGCGGTCGTCCAGGTCACGGTCAGGTGGTGTGTGGTAATCATCGCAGTAGTCGATGGCCGGAGAGCTGGGGCCGGGACGATAGTCTCCTGCCCCGGCGTCCTGAAACTCCGGATCGATCTGGCTGTAGTAGCTTACGTTGGTCAGGTCGGTGTCTTCCACTGCCCGGTATCCGATGACGCAGTCGGCAGCAGCGGTTACATCCCCGTCTCCGGTGGTAATCACCATGGCTTCATCGTCGTCGTCCCATACAATACTGCTGTAAATGTTGAGGACGGTTTCCCGATTTCCTGGCGCGCGCACATGGAATAGGCTTGCGCCGTCGCCCACGTCGTTGTCGACAACCGTCGACCAGCGAACGGTGAAGTCGGAGTTCGTGTCGGCATGGAGCATGATGCCCCCACTGCCGTTGCCGGCAATCAAGCTGTTCGAGATATCGACTTCCACCGGTTCGTTGGAGAATACGCCGCCAAAGGCGTCGATGATTTCTCCCCATTCGGAGACAGACGTGTTGCCCCTGATGTAGGCCCTCTCAATGATCAGCCTTCCGCGAGTTAGAACCTGGGCTGCGCCTCCCCGATACTCGGCATGGTTGTCTTCCAGGCGATTGCATGGCGGCGCGGTGGTCACGCCGCCGCTACTTGAACGGGGCGTACAGGCACCGGTGCCCTCCATCGCGATAAAATGCACCAAGGCCCCTTCTTCCACCTGGATACCGCCACCGGCCCCGCTCGTGCCTGTCGCAGTATTGTCGACGACGTAGGCCTGGATACCGAAGACGTTGGTGTCGTCACCAGTGGCAAAGATGCCTCCGCCCTCAGGCGCCTCGTTGTTGGCTACGATTCCCGCGCTTTCCGGATCTCCGCCAAACTCGTCGGAGCTCAGGGCAGAGATCGATCCGGAAGCACTGTTTTCGGCGTACACGCCTCCGCCCGCAACGGAGGCGGTGTTGAATGACACACCGCCGGCCGGAACGATGAGAGCGGTGGGGCCACCATTGCGCAAAGCGAAACTGCAGCCGGAGAGAAAAACGCCGCCGCCACGTTCAGCTTCGTTGCTGAAGATCAGGCCCGAGCCGGAGCGAACCAGCGTCATCGCATAGTCGCGTTCGGCGTTGCTCCCGCACCATATGCCGCCACCATCGTTCGAGGCGACGTTGTCGATCACATGACTGTTGTCGTCCAGGAACAGCATGGGAAGAGGCGGGTTCGTCGGGTCGGGAACCAGCCAGTCCAGTGGTGCCGACAACTGGATGCCGCCGCCACTTCCGGCCTGATTGCCGGATACTTCCGTGTTGAACAGGATGGTCGTCAGAAGGCCGGGGCGGCCGACGACCCGCAGGCCGCCACCCAGCTGTGTATCGCCGCCGGTAAGCACCAGGTTCTCCAGCAGGACAGCCGAGAAGGGGTCGGATGGGCCGGCGTTGTAGCTGACCGTGATCGGTCGCCCGCCGCCCGTGACACTCAGGGTCGTTCGGCCGCTGGTATTGTCCGGGTTCGAGACGTTGCAATCGGGGAACCCGCCCATCAGCCACGCCTGCAAAAGCCCGCTGCCATTCGGGATGATCACGTACGGGCCGGACGCCTGGTAGTCCTTGTGGATTCCGATCTCGCCCGAGATGCTTCCGGTAACGGCATCGTCAATGGCGTCCTGAAGATTCTCGTAGTCGCAACCGGGCCCGACGGAGACCGTTGTTCCCCGCGCGGCGGCGTCATTCCATTCGCTGTAGTTCGGCTCCGGTGCCGCTTGCCGTTCCCTTGTCCAGAGCTGCTCTCGCGCCAGGACGTCGGCCTCGCGAACGGGCTGGTGGGCGGCCACCCGTTCTCCGGCTCGGCTCGTAGCCGGTGCGTCCACGGCCTTAGCGGCCGAGACCTCGCCGACCAGCGAGAGTTGAACGGCAATGACGGCAGTGGACAACAGCAGTCCCGTGCCCAGAATCCAGTTTTTCTTCAGATGCATAGCTTAGAAGCCTCCAATACGGTGAGTCCCTATGGAGGAGTACGCAGGATGGGTGAATCCGAAGACACGCAGCGCCATCGCCGAAGGCGCCCGTTTAGCTGCGGAGCTCTAGGATGCTCCGGTGCCGGGGAAGTCAAAATCAAAATTTTTGAAACGCAAAGACGCGAAGACGCAAAGAAAACTGAAAAAGATTGAAACTGATAACGTGACCCGTGCAGGTCGGGGTCGCATCCCCGACGGTCGACGCTTCAGACTAGAACACGCTCTGCTCACGCGGTACCCAGGTCGACTGTCTGTTTCAATTTTCTTGCTCTTTTTTTTACCTTTCTTAGCGTCTTAGCGTCTTCGCGTTTAAAGTCCCCGATAGGGGATCCGTAACTCCCTCGCCTTTAGGCGATGGATGGTAGTGTGAGGCGATGGAGGACTACAAACGCGGTAGCCACACGGTCTGGGATTGCAAATATCACCTGGTCTGGACGACCAAGTATCGCTATCAGGTTCTGGGCGGTGACGTTGGGCTGAGGTGCCGCGAACTCCTACGCAGCATAGCGATGAGCAAGGAGATGATCATCTACGCGGGTTCGATCAATCGGGACCATGTGCATATGCTGATAGGGATTCCGCCTCAGCTGTCGGTATCTCGGGCTGTTCAGTATCTCAAGGGCAAGAGTTCGCACAAGCTCTTATCGGAGTTCCGGGTGCTGAAGAAGCGCTACTGGGGCCAGCACCTCTGGGCCCGGGGCTACTGGGTGGCGACAAGCGGCAACGTGACCGACGACGTTTGGAAGGAGTACATCAAGAATCAACAGCCTCCGGAGCCGGACGATGACTTCGAGGTGGTGTAAATCGGCCGAACGGCCGATCGATCCGGCTTTGAGCCGTAACAGCAAGCCACCGGCTTTAGCCGGTGGTCGTTGACAAGGTTTTCCTACCCAGAAACCAGCACATCCCGCAAAGCCCCATACTCCGCCACCATCGGTATGGCACGGCTGTCTTTTCGCAGCAGTTCAGCCAACGCCGGCGGCGGCGGGATTTCTCGGCCGAGCAAGGGCTCGACCACCTGCTCGAATTTGGCCGGGTGGGCGGTGGCCACGACAAGGGCAGGGCGGTCGTGGCCGGCGCGACGGCGGTCTTCGAACGCGGCCATGGCGCAGGCGGTGTGGGGGCACACGACCAGGCCGCGTTCGCGCTCGGTTCTGACGATGGTCTCGCGGATGCGCTTATCGTCGATGCCCACCGCATCGATGCCGGCATCCCGCGCATCACGATCCCGGAACAGCCAGGCCAGGCGCTCGAAGTTGCTCGGGCGGCCAACGTCCATGGCGTTGGCCAGGGTGGCGACGGCCTCGCGCGGGTTGAATTCACCGCCGGAGAAATACTCGGGCAGGGCGCGGTTGGCGTTGGTGGCCAGGGTGACGCGGCCGATCGGCAGGCCCATTTCGCGCGCGAGGATGCAGGCCAGGGCGTTGCCGAGGTTGCCGGTGGGCACGATCACGTCGATCGGCTCGCGCGTCTCTGTAAACAGCTTGCTCGCGGCGTGGGCGTAGTAGCTGATCTGCGGCAGCAGGCGGCCGATGGAGATGCTGTTGGCCGAGGTCATCGGTACCTGCTCGAGCAGTTCGCGGTCGTTGAGCGCGCGCTTGACCAGGCGCTGGCAGTCGTCGAAGTTGCCCTGCACGCGGTAGGTGGCCACGTTGTCGCCGAAGGCGCCGAGCTGGTGCGCCTGGCGAGCGGAGACGCGGCCGTCGGGATAGAGCACGACCACGCGAAACCCGGCCCGCCGGTGAAAGGCGGCGGCCACCGCGGCGCCGGTATCGCCCGAGGTGGCCACCAGCACGGTCCGGACGGGCGCGTCGTCGGCGCGCAATCGCGACAGGCAGGCGGCCAGGAAGCGCGCGGCAAAATCCTTGAACGCGGCGGTCGGCCCGTGAAAGAGCTCCAGCAGCCAGGCCGACGCGTGCTCGGCCTCGCTCCGGGCGCCATCGGGTACGGCCAGCCGGTTGATCGGCAGCGGCAGGTCGAGCGCCTCGTTGCAGATCACGGGCAGTTCGTCGGCCAGCGGACTGCCGGCAAAGAAGGGGGCGAGCGTCTTGTAGGCCGACTCGGGCAGGGTCGCGCAGCCGTCGAGCGCGTCGGGTTCCAGATGAGGTAGTTCTTCTGGCACGAACAGCCCGCCGTCGGGCGCCAGGCCGCTGGTCAGCGCCTCGGCCAGGTCCGCGCTGGCGTTGCCGGCGGTGCTTATGAACCTCACGCTGCCGGCTCCGGTGAGCCATCGACCAGCCGAGCACCCGGCGCGTCCACCGGCGTGATCCAGGCCTGCGAGGACAGTCCGGCCGTTTCGAAGGCTGCGCGCATGGCCGCGGCGGCCTGTTCGGTCTGTGCCGTGCCGTCGAACCAGGCGACCACCGTGGGGCCGGCCCCGGAAATCGCCGCGCCGATCGCGCCCTGGTCGAAGGCGGCTGCCTTGACCTGCGCCAGCCCCGGGATCAGCCGGGCGCGCCGCGGCTCGATCATCACGTCGACCAGTCCGCGCGCCAGGCGCTCGATGTCGTTCTCGTAGCAGCCGCAGATCAATTCGGCCAGATGCGACTGCTGGGCGACGACGGTTTCCAGCTCGAAAGGTTCGCGCAGGGCTTCGCGCGCCTCGCGCGTGGCCACACGGCAATCGGGATGCACCACCACGGCGTGCAGCGATTCGGGCACGGGCAGCTTCAGGAGATTATCGCGGGTGGCCAGCACCAGGCCGCCGAGCAGCTGCGAGCCCAGGTTGTCGCCGTGGGCGCTGCCGCTGGCGACCGTCTCGCCGGCCAGGGCAAAGGGATAGAGCGCCTCGCGCGGCAGCAGCGCGTCGAGCAGGGCATTGGCGGCAACCACGCCGGCGGTCGCCGAAGCCGCCGAACCGCCCAGTCCGGAACACAGCGGGATGCCCTTGTGAATGCGAAGCACCACGCCGAAACCCGGCTTCACAGCGTCGAGCAGGGCCTGCACGGCCACCGCGGCGGTGTTGCGCTCGGGTTCCAAGGGCAGCTCGGGCGCCAGGCCGGTGATCGCCTCGATGACCACGCCCGGGCGCTCGCTGCGGGTTGCCGTGACCGTGTCACCCGGCCCCTCGACGGCATGGCCGAGCAAGTCGAAGCCCGAGGCGGCGTTGCCCACGCTGGCCGGCGCGAAGGCACTGGCGGACTGGAGGCCGCTCAAAGCTTCGCCCCCAGGGAACTGGCCACGCGCAGCAGGTCGGCGAACACGCCCGCGGCGGTCACTTCCGGGCCGGCGCCGGGGCCCTGTACGATCAGCGGGTTGTCGCAGTAGCGGTCGGTGGTGAAGGCGACCACGTTGTCGGTCAGCGCCAGGTGGGCGAATGCATGGTCTTCGGGCAGGGCCCGCAGTTTGACCGCCGCACGGCCGGACTCGTCGAGCTCGGCAACGTGGCGCAGCACGCAATGCTCGCTTCGGGCCGCTTCCAGGCGCTCGCTCATGGCCGCGTCCATCGAGCCGAGCTGTGCCAGGAAGTCGTCCACCGCCAGCTCGGCCAGCGCGTCGGGAATCAGGTTCTCGACCTCGATGTCGTCGAGCTCGATCGACAGCCCCATCTCGCGGGCGAGGATCACGAGCTTGCGCGCCACGTCCATGCCCGACAGATCGTCTCTAGGGTCGGGTTCGGTGTAGCCGGCCGCGTGCGCCTCGCCCACCAGTTCGGCAAACGACATGCCCGGTTCGAAGCGATTGAACAGGTAGGCCAGGGTGCCGGAGAAAATCCCCTCGATGCGGCGGATGCGATCGCCGGTGTCGATCAAATCGCGCAGGGTCTGGATGATGGGCAGGCCCGCGCCCACCGTGGCCTCGTAGCGCCAGCGCGCCCGCCCGGCGGCCACCGGCGCGCGGATGGCGGCGTAACGCTCGCCCGGCCCGCTGCCGGCGCGCTTGTTGGGCGTGACCACGTGAATACCGGCCGCCAGCCAGTCGGTGTGGCGCTCGGCCACTTCGTCGCTGGCGCTGCAGTCGATGATCACCGCGTGCGGCCAGTGGTCGTCGTTGACCTGCTGGGTGAACGTCTCGAAGTCCAGCGGTCCGTCCTGGTCGGACCACGGATCCTCGGCCAGCGCCGAAGCATCCAGGCTGGCCTCGTCGTCAGCGGCCAGGCGCATGCGCCTGGAGCTGGCGACCGCGCGCAGGCGCAGGTCCAGGCGGGCGCGCTCGAGCAACCCGTCCCGCGCGCTGCCGATCTGGCGCAGCAGGGCGCGTCCGACCTGGCCGGGGCCGACCAGGCCGATCGACAGGGTGTGTTCGGAAAGATAGAAGCCGGCGTGGACGGCCTTGAGCGCGCGCTCGGCTTCGTCCTCGTCCACCGCCACGGAGATATTGCGCTCCGAAGCGCCCTGGGCGATGGCGCGCACGTTGACGCCGGCGCGCGCGAGGCTGTTGAACAGCCGCGCGGCCACACCGGGCGTGCCGGACATGCCCTCGCCGACGATCGCCAGCACGCGGATACCGCCGGTGGCGTACACCCGCTGAACCTGGCCGTGACGCAGCTCCTGTTCGAAGGCCTGCTCGATGACGGTCGTGGCGCGCTCGCTGCCGGCGGCCGGCACCACCAGGCAGATCGAGTGCTCCGAGGAGCTTTGCGAGATCATCGCCACCGACACCTCGGCGCGATGCAGCGCGGAGAACACGCGCTCGGCCGTGCCCGGCACGCCGATCATGCCCGCGCCCTCGATCGTGATCAGCGCCATGTCGCCGATGCTGGTAATGCCCTTGACCGGCGTCGAATCGCGCCCCTCGGCGTCGATCAGGGTGCCGGGGTTGTCGGGCTTGAAGGTGTTGCGAACGCGCACCGGGATGCCCGACTCCAGCGCCGGCGCCAGGGCCTGCGGATGCAGCACCCGCGCGCCGAAATAGGCCAGTTCGAAGGCCTCTCTGTAGCTCAGGTGATCGAGCAGCACGGCCTGCGGCACGGCCGCCGGGTCGGCCGAAAGCAGGCCGTCGACGTTGGTCCAGATATGCAGCTCGCGGGCGCCGAAAAGGCGGGCGAAGATGCTGCCCGAGTAGTCCGAGCCGTTGCGCCCCAGCGTGGAAACGCGCCCGTCGCGGCGCCGGCAGACGAAACCGGTGATCACGTAGCGCTTCGAGGGATGTTCGACCTGGAACCCGGTCAGGCGTTGATGGCTGTCATCCCAGTCCACCCCCACCATCAGCGGTGTGGGCTGGACGCGCAACACCTCGCGCGCGTCGATCATCACCGCCTCGTCCCTCTCCCGGTTGAAGCGCGCCGTGACCAGCTCGGCACAGAAAACCTCGCCCAGGCCCGAAACCAGCTCGACCGCCTCCAGCGGCGCGGTGCCCATCAGGGCAAGGCCGCCCAGCAACTGCTCGAGCTGCCCGAAGCGCGCAACAAGCCGCTCGCGCGCGGCCTCGTCGCCCTCACCGACCAGTTGATCGAGCGTATCCAGGTGACGTTCACGCAGTCGCACCAGCCGATCACGCCAGACCTCGTCGCCGGCGGCCGCCAGTTGTGTCAGCGCAATCAACGCATCGGTGACACCGGCCATGGCCGAAACCACCACCACCTGCGCGTCATCGTCACGCCGCCCCAGCAAGTCGACGACATGCGCAATGCATTCGGCATCGGCCAGCGAAGAGCCCCCGAACTTGTGGGCAATCCAGTGCATTAGTAGTCCCCGGCAATCTCGTGGCTTCGAGTGTACCCGGCGTTGGTGTTTTGGTGTTTTGGTTTTTTGGTGCGGCGCCGTGGAAACGTAGGATGCGTGGAGCGTCAGCGCAACGCATCAGGTCAACGTATCGGCAGCCCCCACACCCCGCCGCCAGCCCCGCGGCCGTCAACGATGCGTTCCGGCCTTCGGCCTCCACACATCCTACGGACCCGGTGCCAGCCAAGGGCGCCATCAAAACGTAGGATGCGTGGAGCGCAGCGCAACGCATCAGGACAACATGGCGGCGGCCCCCACGCCTCGACGCCATACCCACCACCGGAATTGATGCGTTGCGGCCTTCGGCCTCCACACATCCTACGGACCCGGTGCCAGCCAAGGGCGCCATCGAAACGTAGGATGCGTGGAGCGTCAGCGCAACGCATCAGGTCAACGCGGCGGCAGCCCCCACACCCCGACGCCAGCCCCACCACCGGCAATGCTGCGTTACGGCCTCCGGCCTCCACACATCCTACGAACCGGTTGCCAGCCAAGGGCGCCATCAAAACGTAGGATGCGTGGAGCGCAGCGCAACGCATCAGGTCAACGCGGCGGCAGCCCCCACACCCCGACGCCAGCCCCACCACCGGCAACGATGCGTTACGGCCTTCGGCCTCCACGCATCCTACATTGCTCCACCAATCGGGTCGCGGCATAGCCGCCCCGCAATCCTGTCGGCGCCGAACCAGCCAACCAGCTAACCAGCCAACCAGCCAACCCACCAAACCGCCACCCCAAACATCACCGCCGCGGCCACAACCGCCGCCACCGCCGGCTTCCACCCGTGCGCCTTCAGCTCCGACGGCTGCACGGTCGTGGCCAGCGCGGCCATGGCCATGGCGAAGGCGAACATCGAGATCTGGGCGATCACGTTCAGGATGTCGTTCCAGAGCGCGTGATCGGCGCCGAGCAGGGCATCCACGCCGCTGCGTACGCCCGACAGAAGGATGAAAGCGACGATGAACAGCGGCAGCTTCACTTTGGCCGAGCCGCCCTCGTGATTGCGCGAGTAGAACCACACCAGCGCCGGGATCATCACCAGCATGCCGGCGTTGCGCATCAGCTTGGCGACGGTGGCCGCCACCAGGGTGCCCTCCGAATTCCAGGCCTGCTCGTGCAGCGCCGCCGCAGCGGTCACCTGGGCGGTGTCGTGGATGGCCACGCCCATGATGAACCCGATCTGCTCTGGCGTTTCGAACAAGTGGTTCAGGGCCCAGGGGTAGAGCACGGTGGCGGTCAGGCCGATCAGCGCGATGCAGGCAATGGCGTAGCAGACCTCGTCGCTTTTCGCCTTCAGGCCCGGCGCGGTGGCGGCAATGGCCGAAGCACCGCAGATCGATGTCCCGGCGGCCAGCAGGATGCCCAATCGGGGTGCGGCACCCGCCAGGCGCGCCAGCAGCAGCGTCACGCCCAGACCGACGAGTACGACCAGCAGCACCAGCGGCAGGGCCTGCATGCCGAGCTCGCCCAGGTCGGCCAGGCTCAGCCGCAGCCCGATCAACGCCACGGCCGTCTTCAAAATCGGCCCGCGCGCAAAATCCAGCCCCGGCGTCCACCCCGCCCGCCGATTCGCCGGCCCGGCCAGCACCAGCCCCGCCAGGATGGCCACGAGCATCATCGAAAGCGGCAACGCCCCCACCGGCGGCGGCAGCATCCCGACCAGGCGCACGAGCACCCACGCGCCAACGGCAATCCCCAGAGCAATCAGCAGCCCGGGCAGCTTGTTCGAAAAACCCATCACTCGAGAAACAATGTGAACACGGAGGCATGATAGGTTAATCGAAGCCGGTGGTCCGTAGTCCGTAGTCCGGAACCCGGAACCCGGAACCCGTAAACCGTAAACCGTAAACCGCAACCCGTGTCTCCCCTGAAACCTGAAACCTGAACCCTGAAACCTTCTTTCAAAGCATGGATACAAAACAAGACATCGTAGAAAACTGGCTCCCGCGCTACACCGGCACGGAGCTCGACGGCTTCGGCAAGCACATCCTGCTGACCAACTTCGACAACTACGTCGAGAAGTTCGCCGCGGCGATGGGCGCGGAGGTGCGCGGCAAGGACCGGCCCATGCGTAACGCCACGGCCGAGGACATCACCATCGTCAACTTCGGCATGGGTTCGGCCAACGCCGCGACCATCATGGACCTGCTCTCGGCGATCAGCCCGCGCGCCTGCCTGTTCCTGGGCAAGTGCGGCGGGCTGAAGAAGAAGAACAAGCTCGGCGATATGATCCTGCCGATCGCCGCCATTCGGGGTGAGGGCACCTCCGCCGACTACTTTCCCCCCGAAGTGCCGTCGCTGCCGGCCTTCAAACTCCAGCGCGCCGTGTCGTCGACCACCCGCGATCACGGCCTGGACTACTGGACCGGCACGGTCTACACCACCAACCGCCGGGTGTGGGAGCACGACAAGGACTTCAAGAAGTACCTGCGCAAGACCCGCTGCATGGCCATCGACATGGAAACGGCCACGATCTTCACCACCGGCTTCGCCAACTCGATTCCCACCGGCGCGCTGCTGCTCGTCTCCGACCAGCCGATGGTGCCCGACGGCGTCAAGACCGACGTGTCCGACCGTGCCGTCACGCAGCACTACGTCGACAAGCAGATCGCCATCGGCATCGACGCGCTCAAGGAGATCCGCGACGAGGGGCGCTCGGTCAAGCACCTGCGCTTCGACTGATGAGCACCGCCGGCACGCTCTGGGTCGTGGCCACGCCGATCGGCAACCTCGACGACCTGTCCCCGCGCGCCAGGTCCGTGCTCGAATCGGTGCCGGTCATTGCCGCCGAGGACACGCGGGTGTCTTCGCGCCTCCTGGCCGATCGCGCCGATCGTGCCGAGATGGTGCGCTTGCACGAATACAGCGAGACGCGCGAAGTCGACGGCCTGATCGAGCGGCTGCGCTCGGGCGTCGACGTCGCCCTGGTCAGCGACGCCGGTACGCCCCTGATCTCCGACCCCGGGTACCGCCTGGTCTCGGCCGCGCACGATGCGGACGTGCCGGTACGCACCGTCCCCGGTCCCTGTGCGGCCACCGCCGCGCTGTCGATTGCCGGCCTGGCCACCGACCGCTTCTGGTTCGAGGGCTTCCTGCCGGCCAAGCCCGGCGCGCGCCGCAAGCGCCTGGGCGAACTGGCCGGCCAGACCGCCACCCTGGTGTTCTACACCCCGGCGCGTGACCTGCCGACGGTGCTTGAAGACATGACCGCCGCCTTCGGCCCGGACCGACGCGCCACCCTGGCGCGCGAACTCACCAAGCTGCACGAAACGGTCAGGCGCGACGAATTGAAACCTCTGCAGGAATGGATCGCCACCGACCCCGACCAGCAACGCGGCGAAGCCGTCCTGGTCGTCGCCGGCAGCGAAGCCACCGCACCCACCGTCGACCCCAACGCACTGGCCGAAGAACTCGCCCGCGAACTCCCCCCATCCCGCGCCGCCAAGATCCTCGCCCGCCTGACCGGCATGAACCGCCAGGAAGCGTTCGCCCTGATTGAAAGGATGCGGACGTAGATCCGCGCGATGTTCGTGCGGTTTACGGTTTACGGTTTACGGTTTACGGTTTACGGTTTCCGGATCACGGATCACGGATCACGGATCACGGACGACGGGGACGATGTTGGGCGGCACCGACGCCGCACCCACCGCCGGAAATGATGCGTTACGGCCTCCGGCCTCCACACATCCTACGGACCCGGTGCCCACCTCAGGCGGCACGGAAACGTAGGATGCGTGGAGCGAAGCGCAACGCAT